>JAWCNH010000030.1:4886-10287 GCA_038848765.1 Bathyarchaeia archaeon | reverse complement strand
GATTGCACCTGTGGAAGCAACCATGCTGGAAAACAGAAGCGGATAACATAAAACGCCTGGGAGAATGTATTCTTTATAACCTATTACACGCCCTTTAACTGGTTTTTCGTCCACTATTACGGGTTCTGTGTAGTTCGGGTTCAAATGTTTGTAATATTCTGTGAAGAATGTTTTTATCCCGTCTTTTATCAGTCTTGCAACGTCAGGGTTGGTTTCGTCCACAACTAGTGAAACATTAGCCTTGCCCAAAAATATGTTTTGGGTGAAGTTTTTAGGGATGATTAAAACTGCGCGTATGTTGGTTGCATTCAGCTCTTTCAAGGCTTCGTTTTTGTCGGTGAAATTTTTCAAGGTGAAAATTTTCATTTCTTTAAGCCCAGAAATTACGCTGTCTGTTATTTGGGTTTGGTCGTCTTCGTTTATTATTCCGATGTTTGCGTTGAAGGGGATTTCTCTTCCGAAAATTGCTGAGAATAGGAGTAGCACGATTACTGGGAAGGCTATTGTCCAGAAGACTGTTCCTTTTTCTCTGAAAAATGTTTTAACGTCTTTTACAGCGATTCCAATTATCGGATTCATTTCGATTCCTCTATGAGTCTTCTTCCAGTTAACTTTACGAAAACGTCCTCCAATGTCGGTTCGACGACTTCAATTTTTTCTGTTAAAATTCCTTCGGAAACCAGCTTTTTTGATATTTCGGGCATGATTTCCCATGGGTTTTTAACGAAAATTTGGATTTCGTTGTCTCTTAGGGTACAGTGGTATTTTTCCAGAATTGTTAAAGCTTTTTTCGGTTCTTTCTTCACTTTCACGTGAATTGATGCTTCTCCGCCTAAAGTAGTTTTCAAAACGTGAGGCGTATCTAACGCAACAATTTTTCCCTTGTCGATTATGGCGACTCTGTCGCAAAGTTCATCTGCCTCATACATGTCATGCGTGGAAAGAAGCACTGTTTTACCATATTGCTTAAGGTTTTTTATTAGTTCCCAAAATTCTCTCTTAACGTTTGGGTCAAAGCCGACTGTTGGCTCGTCTAAGATTACTATTGGTGGGTCGTGAATTATTGAGGCTGCAAGGTTTGCTCTTCTTTTCATTCCGCCGGACAACTGTTGCGCCCTTCGATTCAAGAATTCTCCTACGCCGAGAAATTTGGAAGAAAATTCGAGTCTCTCCTTAAACTTTTTAGAATCTAGGGAATAAAGAGAAGCGGTAAAAGCGAAGTTTTCTCGTACGCTTAGTAAGTCGTAGAGTAGGGTTTCTTGGGGGCAGAATCCAATCATGCCACGGATTTTGTAGGCGTCTTTTGCCAAGTCGAAACCTAAGATGCTTACTTTTCCCTCGTCAAACCTTCTCAAACCGCAAAGAATCTCTATCAAAGTTGTTTTTCCAGCGCCGTTTGGACCTAAAAGCCCAAAGATTTCTCCCTCACGAACGCTAAGGGAGACGCCGTCAAGTGCGGTAACTTCGCCGTAATGTTTCACTAAACCAGCCACGTCAATAACTATTTTTTCACCCATAAACCTTCAGCCATAGCAGACCAATAACTTACAAACCGATATAACCCTATCTTAAAAAGTTTCTAACTAAGCCAATAACATTGTGTTTTTAGCTTGGTCAAACATGATTTCCAAGTTGCCTAAAACATTGGAATAAAGCGAATAAAACATGTAACAGACATAAGTGCATCTGGAACATCGGCTGTAAAAGTTTCTGAGGCTTTCAAACTTTTCGCTGTTCCACATTTCCAGCAAGTCGAAAATGGATGTTACCGGCTCATAGTAGTGACAGCCAGCAACTCTTCCCAAATGATCTATCATAAGAAAACTTTCCAGAGCCTTACATCTCCATGTTCTATGCCCTTCAGCGAAAAGCTGCCTCAAAGAGACGAGAGTTTTGTCTGTCATGAAAATCCCCTTATGTTTTCTCTTCATTTTCAACAAGGCATCGCAAAGCTCAGCCATTTTTCGCCCATCTAAGATTTCGAATTCTTCGCTTCTTTTCCCTATGCCAAACAGTCTTTTTTGGCTAGGCGAGTCATAAGAATAAGTGGCATACCAAACGGGTATTCCTCTCTTTATGAAATAATTGGTGAAATCTATCATTTCATGCATGTTTGCTTGCGAAATTGTAGGTGCCACTCCGACGGTTATTCCCTCTTTCTTTAAAGTTTTGATGGAGTTCATGGCTTTTTTCCAAGCGCCGTTGACTCCTCTTAAATAGTCATTTCGTTTTTCATCTAAGGAGTCGAGAGATATAGCCACAAAATCTGCATTTCTTAACGCATCTACTTTTCTCGCAGCGATGCTTCCATTATCGTAAACTGTTGTTATGAAGAATCTAGAAGCATACTCAATGATTTCGTCGATGTCTTCCCTCAAAAGTGGGTTGCCTCCAGAAAGCACAATTTCAATAACACCCAGCCTCTTTAAAACATCCAGCCCCCTTTTCACTTGGCTTGTTTCCAGTTCCCTAACGTTTTCTTCTTGCTGTTCACGCCAGACACTGCATGTTCTGCAACGATAATTGCACCTTCGAGTCAAAAACCACTGAGCATGATAGGGGCTACCCTCTCTAAACATACGCCCAAGCAAACCAAACAGCTTTTGCGCCGAAAGCCTCATCTACGCACCTTCACTAGCCAATCAACTGCTTAAGGATTTAATCAAACACCATTATTAAGGTATAAGCATAGTAAATGCTGCGTGAAACAAGTGAAACTGCAAACAGACATAGCCGTAGTCGGCGCTGGACCATGCGGCTCCTTTTCAGCTTTGACAGCGGCAAAACTAGGCGCCGAAGTTACGGTCTTCGAAGAACACAGTGAAATAGGCGTTCCAACCCACTGCACTGGACACATAAGCCTTTCCGGTTTAAAACGCTTAGGAATCCGCCTACCCCCAGAAATTGTTGAAAACGAATTTCAAAACGCCCTATTTTACTCGCCTTCTGGAAAAGAATTCTCGGTAAAGTTTGATTCCCCAGTAACATGCGTCATAAACAGAGCCCTTTTTGATAAATATTTGGCTCAACTAGCAGCAAAAGCTGGCGCGGACTACGTTTTAAACGCCAAAGTGAAATCCCTTAATATAGAAAAGGGATTCGTCAAAGTCGTCGCAAGCCATAAACAATTCGAGTCTAAAATTGTCATAAACGCTGAAGGTGTCTCTTCCATTCTCTCCCGCAAGGCTGGATTGCCTCTGCCCAAAAAAAGAACACTGGTCAGAGCAGTTCAAGCCCAAGTGGACAGAATAAACAATGTGGACGCCCAAAGCGTAGAAATCTATTTGGGACGAAAAATCGCCTCAGGCTTTTTTGCATGGATAGTTCCCAAACGAGACGGCACCGCAAAGGTGGGACTAGCCACAAACAAGGGCAACCCAAAACTTTGCCTACAACATTTCACGCAGAAAAATCCTGTTGCGAGCCAAAAGCTAAGAAAAAGTCGTGTTGAAAACATTTCTGTTCATCCAATACCCTTAGGTGGTCCTATTTCCAAAACTTATGCGGAAAAACTTCTTGTAGTGGGCGACGCAGCGTCTCAGGTAAAGCCCTTGACTGGTGGCGGCATAATAACCGGCTTGTCATGCGCCAGAATTGCTGGAGAAGTTGTCTCAGAAGCCTTACGCCAAAACGATTTTTCTGAAAAGTTTCTTTCACAATATGAAGAAAGGTGGCGCAAAGCCTTAAATTTTCAGCTGGGCGTCATGTTTAAGCTGAGAAAAATGTTTAACCGCCTATCGGACAAAAAAATTGACCAAATCGTTGAATTATGCCGAAAATTCGGCGTGGATAAATGTCTCTCTAGGGTTGAAGATGTGGATTTTTTGGAAGAAAGTTTGCTGAGTTTGATGAAGAATCCACGGGTTTTCGTTGTCGCAACATACTTTCTCTTATCTTCGCTCACAAGCATATGAAAGATTAATAACTTATAAATAGGAGAATTTATCGGGTTTGCATGTCCGAGTTTAAGTATAAACAAGTTCTTGTTATCCGTGCAGATTTAGGTATGAGTAAAGGGAAAATCGCAGCGCAAGCTGGACATGCGGCGGTTTCTGCAGCTGAAGAGGCTAGGAAAAAATGGTTTGATTGGTGGGCAGCTTGGTTGGATGAAGGTCAATGTAAAGTGGCTGTGAAGGTCAAAAGCGAAAGCGAGCTTTTAGAGTTGGAAAGAAAGGCTAGGACTTTGAAGCTACCCCACGCATTAATTTCTGACAGAGGTTTAACTGAGCTTCCGCCAAACACAAAAACATGCTTAGGAATCGGCCCAGCCCCAACCGCAGAAATAGACAAGATTACGGGCAAGCTTCCACTCTTATGAAGGTTCCATTTTGAAAGTCCCTTCACTTGAAAAAAGCTTAGGAATAGAAACATACGCTTCCAAATCCCAAGGAACCGGTGGTCGGATTCGCCAATCTCCAGAAGACTTTATCGTAGAAGAAATTCTGGTCGACGGCTCAAAAGCAAGCGTAGAAGCGACACCTAAATTGGATGAAAACAAAAAGGGGCGTTACTTAATTTGCTGGCTAGTCAAGTCAAATTGGGACACTTTTTTGGCTGTAAGAAAGGTTGCGAAAAGTTTGGGCATAAGCCATAAACGGGTTGAATTCGCTGGGCTTAAAGACACAAAAGCGCTGACAACCCAACACATCAGCCTACAAAACGTAAATCCGGAACAACTGAAACGCATAAAAATTAAAGACTTGACATTGCATCCTATCAGATTTTCAAGACAACCAGTCTTCCCACATCTTCTCTACGGAAACCATTTCAAAATAACCATAAGGGCAATACCACACTCCACGAAGGAAACGGAAAGAAGAGTTAAAAAAATCAAAGAAGAATTATCCAAACTCGGCGGAATACCAAACTTTTTCGGACATCAACGTTTCGGAACAACCCGTCCAGTAACGCATCTTGTGGGTAAAGCACTCGTTCAAGGCAATGTGAAAAAAGCCGCTCTTATTTTCTTAGCCAAACCGTTTCCACAAGAGCATCCACAATCACGAAGAGCAAGAACACGCCTAAAAGAAAGCGAAAATTTCGAAGAGGCTTTGCAACTTTTCCCGAAAAGCCTATTTTATGAACGCTTGATGCTGAAACACTTAGCAAAGCATCCAAAAGATTTCGTGGGCGCTTTTAAGACGTTGCCCCATAGACTGCGGAGACTTTTCCCCCAAGCCTACCAGTCTTACCTTTTCAACCGTTTCCTAAGCCAAAGAATCAAGGAAGGCTTACCGCTAAATGAAGCGTTAACTGGAGACCATGTTGTCTTAGTCGACAAGTATGGGTTACCCACAGACGCTTTTAGGCTTGTGGACGAAAAGTCTGTTTCAAACATTAACAAAGCATTACAAGAAGGGCGAATGCGATTAGCTTTGCCCCTCGTAGGCTATAGACAGAA
>JAWCNH010000030.1:0-4876 GCA_038848765.1 Bathyarchaeia archaeon | reverse complement strand
AGGGCGTTCAAGGAGAAATCGAACAAAAAATCCTCCAAGAAGAGAAAATTATGCCAGAAGATTTCCAGATGAAAGCTTTTCCAGAAATTAGGGCTGCAGGCGGCTTGCGAACAGCCATAACACCTATCCTAAATTTTACTTTTAACAAGCCTATAAAAGACAATGTCAACCCTTCTAAGAAGGCAGTAATGCTTATTTTTACTCTGCAAAGAGGCGCCTACGCAACAATTCTCCTAAGAGAAATCATGAAAACAAAAAATCTTTTGAAAGCTGGTTTTTAGGGTGTTAGTCTGAATCTGTCTCTTGGGAACAAAACCACTTCTCTAATGTTCTTTTTGCCCGTAAGTATCATGGTTAACCTTTCTAGCCCGGTTGCCCAGCCAGCGTGAGGCGGCATTCCATAGTCAAATGTTTGCAAATGATGCTTAAATGATTCTGGGTTAAGCTTTTGTTCTTTCAGTCTTTCCATGAGAAGTGTTTTGGAGTCTATTCTTGTGCCGCCTGAGGATAGTTCTATCCAGCGCCACATTAAGTCGAATCCTTCGCAGATTTCTGGCTTATCTGTTTTTGGTTTTATGTAGAAGGCTTTGGATTTTGTTGGCCAGTCTGTGATGAAGTAAAAATATGGGTGAAGTTTTCCTAATGTTCTGAAGGCTGGTGTGGGGATGTCTTCGCCCCATGGGATTTCGATTCCTTCTTCCTTCAATTCCTTGAGTATTTCGTCGTAAGTGAAACGTTTGAACGGTATGGTTGGCACTTCGATTTTATGTTTTAAGATTTCAAGTTCTTTTTTGCAGTTTTCCTTGACTTTTATACAGACGTGTTGCATAAGTTCTTCAAGAATTTGCATAACATCTTCTGCGGTTGCAAAAGCTTGTTCAATGTCTATGGAAACGAATTCGCTTAGATGCCTACGAGTATGCGATTCTTCGGCTCTGAAAAAGTGTCCAATTTCAAAGACTTTTTCAAAGCAGATAACTAATTGCTCCTTGTATAATTGGGGGCTTTGCGCCAAAAACGCTTCTCTCTCATAATAATTTACAGGGAAAAGTGCTGCTCCGCCTTCTGTGGCTGAAGCGATAATTCTTGGGCTTTGCACTTCTATGAATCCTTTTTGGGAGAGAAAGTTGCGTATGACGTTTAATGTTACGTGTTGGATTTTGAAGAGGGCTCTGTTTTCTTCTTGGCAGAGGTCTAAAACTCGGGCGTCAAGGCGCACGTCCAGTTTTGCTGGTGTTCGTCCAGTCACGTCAAGCGGTAATGGATGTTGTGCTATCCCTAATATGCGGATTTCGTTTGGGATTATTTCAACGCCTCTTGGCGTCATGTCAGTTTTTTTAACTATTCCCTTCACGCCTATGCTGTATTGTCTTTGCAGGGCGTCTGCTTTTTCCGCAACTTCTTTGTCTACCTTCTTTCGTGGAACAGTTATTTGGACTGTTCCTTCTCTGTCTTGTAAGATGATGAAACGTATGCCGCCTAAGTCTCTAATGTCTTGAACCCAGCCGAAAATTAGGATTTCTTTGCCGTCTAGTTCTGGTTTTACGTCGGCTGAATAATGTGTTCTACGCCAATCGCCTAAAAAATCAATCTTCATGGTGATTCCGCCCGTTAATCGGCAAATTCTACGCGTAGGGTGATTCCACGGACTTTTCGAGCGATTTCTTTCAAGGCTTCAATGTTAAATGGGAATCGGCTTCGGCTTCTCCGTTTCAAAATAACTCTGGTTTCTGTGGTTCCATCTGGCAACCAGATGGTGTTTATGGTTAAAATGCTTAAAGGCATGAACAAGTCTTCCAGAAACTTTCGATAATCGCCTCCATGCTCCAAGAGGCGAACAGCTTTACCAGTTTTTTCACTTAGAGTTTTCATTATTTTTCCGCCGTAACTTAGCATTTTCGCAACGTCTCCTTTGCCCACAATAAGCGCCAAAACGCCGTTTGCTTCAACCGCTTTATGGAAATACACGTCTTGCAAAGGTGGATATTTGTTTTCCAGCTCTAAAAGAAGTTTGGCTATTGTTAAGTCTGTTTGGGTTATCTTTCCCGACCTAACTTTCGCTTGACATTTCGGGCATAATATTCCGCTTTTTAAGCAGAAATTGCATAGGTCGGTTTTCACCTTGAACTGGCTCCTCGAAATAAAGGAGGGGCGGCGGAGCCTTGGTTTTGTTTCTGCATTTACCTTTCCAGCGTGATTTCGATGGTGCTGACGTTTGTAGGCGTGCCACCCTCTTCAGCAGGTGCTATCTTCTCGGTGCCGATGCCTACCTTTTTGATTTTCACATCAGGGAGGAATCGACGCCTGACGACTTCGACGACGTCTACTGCACGACTGATGGCTCTGCCTCTAGCTTTCACGCTTACTTCGGTTGCTCCGCCGTGAAAGAGGGTTATGCAAGCCAGCACATAGTTCATTACTGGCTTTTTCCCGATCAGCACTGATGTGCTTTCTGACATTTTCACCGCCTCACTCCAAGTTTTGTATTGTTTTTGGCTTTCTAACCTTTTTTGTCGCAAAATAAATACGTTACGGTATTTTTGGATGTAAAATAAGAATCGAAATAAAGCTGGATGTAGATCATCTCGGCTTACTCAATGGTAAAGATAAATGTTTAAATTTTAGTACTAATGTAAAGACGCAGTTTAACAATGGAGAATCGGATTTGAGCCAAAATGCCTTAGGTAGACGCACACTGCGCCTATTGCATATGCTTCAGGAGAGAGGAAAGCCGACAACTATCTATAGTATTCAGATTAAGCAGAATGAATTAGCCAAGCAGTTGGGCATTAGCAGACAAGCCTTAAACATTCACCTACGAAAACTGCGAAGTTCTGGTCTAATAAGAACTGGAAGGGGCTTCATAGACGTAACAGAGAAAGGTTCAGAAACGCTTGGAATCTCGGTTAACCCAGCATTCATTTTCATTAAAGTTTCACCAAAGAAACGAACCATAGCCTATCAAAAAATGGCAAGTTTCCCTGTTCAACGGATTTTTAGGGTTGCTGGAGACATGGACGCCATACTCATCGTCGAACGGGACAAACTGGACGAAGCGTTAAGGAGATTATCTTTAATAGAGGGAATTCAAGATACGAAATCCTACATCACCATACAAACATTAAAGTAAAGGAGAACCAAACTCATGAAACTCTTCGAGCATGAAGCCAAAACAATCCTCGCCAAATACAAAATCCCAATACCGAAAGGCGGCCTTGCAACTTCGCCAACACAAGCCGAAGAAATAGCTAAACAAATAGGCAAAGCATGCGTTGTTAAGGCGCAAGTGCTTGTTGCTGGACGTGGTAAAGCTGGCGGAATATTATTTGCAAACGAGCCTTCACAAATCAAATCTGCCACAGAGAAACTGTTAAAAACAAAAATCAAAGAAATCTCTGTGCGAAGTGTTTTGGTAGAAGAGAAAATATCCATAAAAAAGGAACTTTATTTCGGCTTCACGGTAGACAGAGCGAAACAAAGCTACGTAGCCATAGCCTCTTCCGCTGGCGGAATAGACATTGAAGAAGTCGCAGCTACAATGCCGGAAAAAATAGTTAAAACCTTTGTTAACCCTTTCATCGGTTTCCGCTCCTTCCACGCAAGACAAATAGCAAAGAAACTTGGATACGAAGGCGGACAACTGCTTGAACTAGCAACAATCTTCCAACAATTTTATAACGCAGCAATGGATTACGACGCCGAATTGGCGGAAATGAACCCTCTTGTAGAAACTTCTGAGGGAAAGTTTGTGGCTGCTGACGCCCGCATCATCATTGACGATAATTCCCTTCATCGACACCCAGAATTCAGCAAGCGAAAAAGCGAAGAAGAATTTTCGCCAGAGGAACTGGAAGCGAGAGAAAGCGGTTTAGCATACGTCAAGTTAGACGGAAACATCGGCGTTATCGGAAACGGCGCTGGACTCGTCATGGCGACGCTTGACGCCATACAACTGCAAGGAGGAAAACCCGCAAACTTCTTGGATGTGGGAGGCGGCGCAACCGCTGACCAGATGGCTGCAGCTCTAAACATTGTCCTTTCAAACCCGCAAGTGGAAGTTGTTTTCATAAACATTCTAGGCGGAATCACCCGCTGCGACGAAATCGCCAAGGGAATCCTCGAAGCCAAGAAACGTGTAGGCTTCACTAAACCAATGGTCATCAGACTTGTAGGAACAAACGAAACAGAAGGAAGACGCATCCTCACAGAAGCGGGAATCCACGTGTTAGACAGTATGGAAGAAGCCGCCAAGAAAGCCGTAGAAATAATAAAGACAGGAGAATAATCCCATGGGAATAATCGTAAACAAAAGCACGAAAGCCATTGTTCAAGGCATAACTGGAACACAGGGTAATTTCCACACAAAACTCATGCTGGAATACGGAACAAAAATCGTGGCTGGAGTAACCCCCGGAAAAGAAGGAACAAATGTTCACGGCGTCCCAGTTTATGATACGGTGGAAAAGGCTGTAAGCGAGCATGAAGCAAACGCATCCATAATCTTTGTTCCAGCCCCTTTCGCAGCAGAAGCCGTGCTAGAAGCTCTCGAAAACGGTTTAAAAACAATCGTGGTGATTACGGAACGAATCCCAGTGAAAGACGCCGTAAGCATGATGGCGCACGCAAAAAATTACGGCGCCACCATAATTGGACCAAACACTCCAGGAATTCTGACGACAAATGAATGCAAACTTGGAATCATGCCAGCCCACGTGTTCAAACGTGGAATAGTCGGCATAGCTTCAAGAAGCGGGACACTAACATACGAAATTGCCGCCGGCTTAACCAACAAAGGACTTGGACAATCCACATGCATAGGTTTAGGCGGCGACCCAATAGTGGGCTTAAGCTTCGTTGACATTTTACGCATGTTTGA
>JAWCNH010000029.1:0-10511 GCA_038848765.1 Bathyarchaeia archaeon | reverse complement strand
ATGCCAGCGGATGACGGATTTTTCCGCAAAGATAGTCTGGGTTAAGGCATACGCCATGTGTGCGTAATGTGTCGCATTTTGGCGGGATATATTTTGTTCTTGAGCCTCGTGTTCCAGCGATGTGTTCGACTTGGTATCGTGTCATTCTTTCACTGAAATCTGAGAGAGAGTGGAAGATTTCAGTGACATTTTCCGGCGTCATGCCCACGTTTATTAGGAAAGATGTAAGGGTGAATCGTCCAATGTGCGATAGGTGGTGTCCAGATGTTATGGCATTGTAGAGGCTTTTTATGCATGGTGGAAAGGCTTCAATAACCATGGTTTTGGGTAATTCTTCTAATTTTATCTCCCGTTTTCTTTTAGAGGCATGTTGTCGCAGTTTTTCAATGTAGTTTGCGATGTTTTGGGGAAGTGTGAGTTTTTCCGCGGCGAGTTTTTGTTCAATGTATCGTCTTGTTTCTTCGGCAAGTAAGCGGGCGACTTCATTTTTCGTTGCGTACACTTGGCCGTTGATTACGATTCTGTTAACTAGTTTCCATTTTGCTTCGTTAAAGCTTGTGCTGTTTTTGAGGAATTTTTGTAAGTCTACTGTAAATTCGTAGGTTTGGTTGCCTATTGAAAGTTTTTGGGGAGTAAGGTTCCATTGAAAAGTTTTGGCGATTTCTATGATTTTTTCGTTCTTTTCAAGTTTTAATAGGTTGTAGACCCTTTTTGCTTCTGCGAGGGCGTATCTTTTTTTGAGTAACTCGTCATTTGCTGCGGCTGTTATTAGAATGGCTATTGGGAAGGAAAGGATTTCTATCTCGTCGTTGCGTGACCTCTTGGTTATTGTGGCGTATTGTAAGGCTTCTTCTATTCGTTCCTGTGCCCTGTTCACTATTGGTTGATATTCTGGGCTTGCTAAATCTTCTATTTTTAGGTCTAATGTTTTAACGTATTCGACGGCTCTTTTTAAGAAAGGGTAGTTTGCCCAATCTGCCTTTGTGAGTATTTATTGTCCCTCGGCTTGTTTATGCTATTCTACTTCGATGCGGGGGGCTAAATAAAATGTTAATCTTCCTTCTTTTGGCTGTTGGAAGTCCAGTTTTATGGGCATGTCGGTGGCGAATTCTATTGTCGCTATGTCGGATGTAGCGCTTGCAGCCTTGATTATTTCTGAGAGGTAGCTTAGGCTGAAAGTTGCTTTTGACGCTTCTTTTGTTTCCAGGTCAAGGAGAGCGTCGCTTCCCTTTTTGAGTTCAATTGTGGCACCCATTAAGTCTCCTGTCGCATGCATTACTAGTTTTTCGTTGTCAGCCTCTATGCGGACATGGTCGCTTACAAGTTGAGCATCTTCAATTGCTAAACGGAGCCCTTCTGTTGTCGCTTTAGCCTTTACGTTAAAAGATATTTTCGGCGTTGGAACTTCTTCCTCGCTTGCTTCAAGCGTAGGCATGTTGAAGGTGCGCACGTATTTTCCGCTTATTCTTATTTGGAGCCTAGCCGTTTTCTCGTCGAGGAGGAGTTCTACTGCTTCATCTTTGACTGTTCTTTTTAGTAGTTTCAGCATTTCACCAACGTTTATGCACATTTTGGTGGGTTCACTGCAGACATATTCGTCAAAAACTGTTTTGGGCCATTCAAAATCAATCATGGCGACTCTTGAAGGGTCCATTGCTCTTAGTTTTATTCCTTCGGGAGATATGTGGAAAGTCGCTTCGTCTACGAGTATTGAAATGGCAGTCGTCATATCTCGCAGAAGTTTTGCATCCGCCATTCTAAGCTTAAACATCAGTAAGCCTCCTTTAATGCGTATATTTCGTAGATATAAAAGGATTTAGATACGCAAAGGAAAGCCTATTGTCTAGCTGTATTCTCTGAACGTGTAGTTGCATTTGGTGCATCTGAAAAATTGGGTGGAAGATTCATCGCTTCCCCGTGTCTGAACTTGCCACGCGTAAGCTAGATTGTTTCCACATTTAGGACATTCAACTCTAACTGTTGGCAAGGTTCTTAGTTTTTGTTCTTCCTTTCCAATCACGGCGATGCTTTCTTTAGAAGTTGGCTCAATAACTTTTGATGGGATTGGGGCGATTTTGGCTGTGGGCTTTTTGTAGTTGCATTTTGGGCATATCAATGTCAATTCGGCTTTTTTCCCTTCTTTTTGTTTTTTCGGGACAAGCCTAGTTCCACATTTTGGACAAAATTCCATGAGAGCCACCGTTTCTGTTCCTTTCCTAACTATTGCTGGATTTAAATCTTTTCTTATTTTAATCCAGATTATGTGCATATAGGATAAATCATGTTTCTTTCTCTTGAACTTTAGATAAACCAGACGCAATTATATGCGCCACTCGTAGCGCTTCGGGAATATTGCTACGGGTAGATGTGACTTTCAAAATTTTTTGCACGTCTTTTTGCGAAATCCCAACAAACTGAACAAATATGGGTTCGTAATTATTTCGAGTATACATTTCGAATAGTTCTCCCGCCTTTTCTATTGCTTCCCAACGTTTTTCAGAAAACGGCAAATTTTCCAACGCCTTTTTTATTTTTTCAAGATCCGGCTTTTCTCGGGAAACCACAATGACGGGCAACCCAACTTTTTCATAAAGCTCTTTAATGTTCACCACGTTAAAGCCCGCGAAGGTTACGCCATTTAACATTACGACTCTAAGCTGTTTATGATGGGGAGAACGCCTTATCATTTGTATAATTTTTTCTGTAGCATCCATGCCATCCAACTCAACTTCGGTCCTCATGACGCCGTCAAGCCAATATCCGCCACGATAGACAACACCGATTATGTCAACCAATCCTTTTTCACGAGGAACAAAGACTCCATCATCAATGCCTAACACTCTGATTTCTGGTTTTATTGAGCGAAACCGTTTTACATTCATAAAAAGGCTCCTTTAAAACCACTAATTTAAAAAGTATTATTAAAGTTACCTTAGTTGTTCTCTTTGAAAGGTGCCAGTGTATCCATGTCAAATTCAATGCCAAGGCTCTTCCCGCTGCAATATAAGAATCTGCAAGAAATTCTTGCTGATAGAGAGTTGGCAGCCCTCGGTGACGCATATGTTAACTTCATTTATTCCTTAGCCCTCTCAAAGAAGGGTGGAAGACCAGTAGGTGCTAAGGTTGATAGTCGCATTCTTGCAAACGCCGTTACAAAGTCTGGTTTGCGAAAGTTTTTGCCCTCTCGTTTGGATAGGCATAAGCTCGCTGACGCTGCAGAAGCATTGACAGTTTATTGTTGGTTAACGGGGATTACTACCCTAAATGAGTGCGTGAACATTTTAGAGAAAAATGAAGATATGACTGAAGGTTTTTCTTTGCTTCTGAAATTTCTGAAAGAAAAGCTGGAACATTAGGCTTCTTTTGGTTTCCATTCTTTTAGTGCCTTTTGGAAACTCTTGAGGAACTCATCAGTTTGCTGCATGATTTTCTCCGCGGCTTCTCGCAGTGCAACTTCTGGTTTATGCTTTCCTTTCGTGCGCACATAAACTATTGGGTTGGAAGTTAAGGGATGAGGTATGTTGTATCCTGCTATTTCAACGTTGGAGTCTTCCAGAAGGGCTTTTTGGAATATATTGCAGAAAGTGTGTCCTTCACCTTCGATTTCTATTTTTAACTCGTTTGGCTTCCTTTCTAAAACTGTGATTTTCATGTAGATTCCTCTTATATTTCTCCTTTGCCATAGTCTAAAGCGGTTTTCCGCTTTTCAATTTTGCCGCAGTTTGAGCATTGCAACTTATGCCTTTTAAACTGTAGCAAATGTCCACAGTTAGAACAGAAAGCGTAAACAACCCCCAGATTTCTGTCCGCAGTTGAAAGATGATAAACCCGATTTTTTTCGCTAATCACCTTCGCCCTTACAATGTCGCAGGGCTTGCATACATCAAACATGTTTTCGACATAGGTGGGACTGGCGTCTGAAACGTGCAAAAGCCCAGAGAAAAAGCCAGAAAGCGTTTTGTCACCTATCTTCCATATGCGTATCACCGCAGAGTGGCTCTGCGTGTTTTGCACTTGCCCCAACACAATATTTCCAGTTTTTGGAACGCTTGCCCCTTGAACGAGAGGGTAAACTAACACTTTTCTGCTTACCATATCCACAAGGGTTCTGCCTACTATTTTAGAATAGATTTTTCCATTTTCAACATAGGTTCCAACGCCTGGAGAGAATTCTTCAATTACGCCTATAGGTTCGCCTGGAACGACTATTTGTCCGCTTCTTTGTTTAGGATGCTGCATTTCTTTTCCCCTTCTATTCTATACAAGTCAACTTGAAATACATGGCTCTTTTTTTTGTGAAACTCAAACATTCTCGGGATACTCATTTTAAGGTTGAATACACCCGTAACTTTTCCACCACACTCCTCAATAAACTTTTTGAGAAAAAGCCTGTTGCGTGTTCCACCCTTATGAAGCGAATAGGTTACATTCGCCAAGGCTAACGCTTTCTTCAAAAACTTTCTATCCGCTCTTCTTTTTTGCACACCAAAAGGCGGATTCTGCAGAACAGTGTCCATATGCCCTTGCAAAATTTCAATGTCCCCTACAACCCAGTCAACTCGTTTTTGCAAGCTCATATCTTTTGCATTTTCTTTCGCAATTTTTACAGCGGTTTTGTCTATGTCTATGCCAACGGCTTTTTTAGCTCCTAGCAACAGTGCACCAATGGCGAGTCTCCCAGTACCGCAGCCTAAATCTGCTATTGTTTTATTTATTATGTCATCGTAAACATAGGCGGCTATTCGAAGCATTTCCGCCGCCACGTCAGGCGGGATTGTGTATTGTTCTAGTGAGGCTGTTGGTGATGGGTGAGGATTAATCTTTGACAACGTCATCTCTAAGTGGCGTTTTCGAACCAGCCTTTTTTGCATAATTCTTCCCAGCTCATTTCACCCACCAAAACCAGAACTTCATTTAGGGAGAGAACGGGCTTAGGAAATCTTTGAGTATCATCCAAACTTAATCTTGGACAAGCGGTATTCACAAAAGCATTTAACGTAGGAAACTGCATAAGAGCTTCAGGCGTTATTTCTCTCAAAACCAACAAAACAGTCCTTTTACCGTTTCTTTCCAGCTTATCTTGAATTTCCAAAGCTTCAACTATTCTTTTTTGCCCAGTTTTTAAGCCTACGAGAATGCCAAAGTCTTCAGCCTTTTTCGCCTCTTCAATGCTAGCCCATCGTTGTTTCAAAATCTTTTTAGCTTCTTCATCTACGCAGTATGCCCAGTTTTCATAGGGGTCAACAGCTATTGTTGGCTTTGATGTTGCAAGTGCAACGCCTAACGCGTGAAATTTCCCGCCAGAGATAACTATGAAGGCTTCAACTTCTTTAGAAAGGCACTGTGCGTTACTGTAGTTGCAGCCTGTCACTTGACCCGCATATTTCAGTTGCCCAGAATCCGCAATAGCAACTGTTTTGCCAATTTTAACGAGTTCTTTTCTGGCTTCATCTAACATGTGAACATGCTGCGCTGACGTAACTAACCCAATTTTTTCATAATTTTTAATGAGAGGAAAAGATTTCTTGAGGGCGTCTTTTACATCTACTTGTGCTTTCGCATCCACGTAAACAACCATGTTGTCTTTTTGTCCCTTTATTCCGCTGTGACCGAAGTGGATAATTAAATCGACACCCAAGTTTTCCGCTTCGTGAATTGCCAAGTCGCAGGCTCCGTAGCATGGGTCTGCTGAAATGAAGGCTAAGGAACCAGTCTCCTTTACTATGTTGGCAAGATAAGGTGCATGAATTTTTAATCCTTCGGGAAGTTGAAGCAAGACTCGTTTAGCTTTGCGTTGTATTATTTCTTTTTTCAATTTGTCCTCTTCAAAATCAAAAATAGTCTTCATGAGGAAACACTTTTTGATGTGCAAAAGGTGGTTTGTTACTTAACGGATTCGACCCACTCTGGAGTCCATTCCCAGTCCTTTTTTGGCTTTTTCTTGGGGTGCATTCCACGTTCTTGCGCTTCTGCAAGTCTCTCGAGGAGGAGTTTTTGTTCGATGCTTGCCACTATTTGTCTTGTTCTGACTACTGCGTCGTTGTTTACGGATATGCTGTCAATTCCTACTCGAACGAGAAATTCTGTGAAGTCTGGTAGGTTGGATGGTCCTTCGCCGCATATGGATACGGTGCAGCCGTGTCTGTGGGCGACTTTGATTAGGTGGGCGATTATTCTTTTGACTGCGGGGTCTCGTTCGTCGAAATAGCCCATTTGCCCAAGCCTTTCAGAGTCACGGTCAATCATTAATATTCCTTGAGTCATGTCGTTCGACCCAATGGAGAAGGCGTCGCAGAGTTTGGAGAATTCGTCAGCCATAATCGCTATGGAAGGTGTTTCCGCCATGAACCATATTTGGAAGTCTCTGGTTCTTTCAAGACCCTCTTCCTTCATGATTTCAAGACATTTCTTGGCTTCCCACACTGTGCGGATAACTGGCAACATTACCCAAACGTTTTTTAAGCCCCATTCTTCTCGGCATTTCCTAATAGCCTTACATTCCAGCCTAAACGCTTTCTCATACCATGGGCTAATGTAACGGCTTGCGCCACGCCAACCCAACATTGGGTTAGCTTCTACGATTTCATATTTTTCTCCACCTTTTAGTTCTCTGTATTCGTTTGTTTTGAAATCGCTGAAACGCACAACAACTGGGCGGGGTTGTATGGCTCTAGCAACGGTAGCAATTCCTTCAGCTAGTTTGTTAACGAATTTTTCTCCTTGCCCTATTTCCAAAAGATAAAGCGGATGTTCACCGATGTAGCTGGCTAAAATAAATTCTATGCGCATAAGCCCTATCCCGTCAAAGGGCAAGTCTTTATACTCTTCAATTTTTTCTGGCACGCCGAGATTCATGTAGATTTTGGTTGCAGTCACAGGGGCAGATTGTGCGTAAAAAGACGGTGCTGTTGAAGAAAAAGTGGGTAAAGCTGCCATTGGCTTTTCTAGTTGTCCTAAAACGTTTCCCTCGAAAACCACGCCGTTTCTTGCATCAACGGTATATTCAACTCCAGTTGACATGACTTTTGTTGCGTTTTCAGTTCCTACAATGCATGGTATGCCTAACTCGCGGCTAACAATTGCAGCGTGACAAGTAACTCCTCCCTTATCCGTTACAATGGCACTTGCAATCTTCATAAAGGGCACATAGTCTGGATTAGTCATAGTTGTCACCAGAATGTCGCCTTTCTGCATGAGTTTAGACGCTTCTTCCAGAGAAAATATTACTTTAGCGACGCCTGAGCCTATATCCCGTTTTCCCGCAGCAATTCCCTTCGCCACAATTTTCAGTTTTTCCGTTATAATTTCTGGTTTTAACATTTCAGGCGTTTCCAGAACCTTTTCTTTAAGGCTCCAAACGGTTTCAGGTCTTGCTTGTGTAATGAAAACATTGTTTGGAAATGGAAGGTCACGGTCAATTGCCCATTCGATGTCTTGAGGCTTTCCATAATGCTCTTCAATTTGCTTCGCTAATTGGGCAAGTCTTTGGATTTCTTCGTCAGTAAGACAGGGCTTTTCTTGCCGTTCTGGAGGAACTTCAGCGTGAATTGTTTTGCCCGTCTGTGGGTCTCGAATGTACTCCACGGTTTTCTTGGCAATCCTTTTTTCAACAACCCTTAAAGTTTCCTTGTCCACCACGTAATCGTCTGGCGTCACAGCGCCTGAAACAACAGACTCGCCAAGCCCCCAGTTACCTTCAATAACAATCTGGTCGGACTGCCCCGTAACAGGATTTATTGTGAAGATGACGCCGGCTGATTTTGAGTTAACCATTTTTTGTACGCCGACGCTAATGAGGACTTGTTCATGTTTGAAGCCTTTTTGTGTTCTATAGAAAATGGCTCGCGGTGTGAACAAGCTAGACCAACATTTCACGGTTTTAGCTACAACTTCATCAGCGCCTTTAACGTTAAGATAAGTTTCCTGTTGCCCAGCGAAGGAGGCATCTGGCAAGTCTTCTGCAGTTGCGCTAGAACGAACTGCAACAAACACTTCAGCGCTTTGAGTTTTCTCGGAAAGCGTGGCGTAAGCGCTTCTAATGGCAGTTTCAATCTCTTTCGGCATTGGAGTTGCTTCAATCAATTGCCTTATTCTGCGAGAAGCCTCTTCAAACTGTTTCGGATCGTTTACGTCAGTTACAGTTTCGCCAATTATTCCGTAAATTTTCTCTGCAATGCCAGTTTCTGTAATGAATTTTTTGTAGGCGTAGGCTGTTATGGCGAATCCCGGTGGAATTGGGATGCCAGCACGCATCATCTCTCCTAAGTTAGCGTTTTTTCCACCAACCAGTGGGGTGTCTCCTTTATTTAGTTCGTCGAACCAAAGCACTAGTTTTTCTTCTTTAGAAGCCATACATGTCTCACCTTAGTCAGCTATTTTTTCTACGTGAATGCGACATGGAATTGGAAGTTTGTTTTCGCCTCGGTGAAGCGCCTCCTTTGCGACTTCAAGGGCGTTTTCATTTACATCCACGGTGATAATTGTTTGGTTAGGTTTAATTCTGGCAGCCGTTCCAATGGGTTTACCAAACGCCCTTCTCATTCCGTCTTGCAATCTGTCAGCATGCGCGCCAAAAATCATTTTGTTTTCTCGAAGTACGACATGCGGATAAGGTTGAACACGTAAACAATAGCTGTTTCCAAGTTTATTCATAAGAACTCGGTTAACTTCTACTCTTGCCGCCTCCAAGGCGTTATGCCGAACTTGAGCCTCTTTTAGCGCGATTAGTTGGGCGCGGTATTGAAATTTGGTTTTAGTGTCGCCCATAGTGAACTTGGTAATCTTGGGCTGTGGAGCGCCCTTAATAAATTCTTTCCTAGCGTAAGGCTGCCCCTTAACTTCACGGTAATTACGTGCTTTCATGAGTTTTCCCTCTACGCATAGCCAAAAACGTCATATTTAAAGCATTTGATAAGAGTATTATGAATTAAAAATATGTATTAGAGTTGTGCAATTTGGTTTGCTGTTTTAAGCCATGTTTTGGCAAGCTCCTCATAGTTTGGGAAAACCTCTTTCAAAATTGGAATATACATGCGCCTTTCTTCTGGCGTCATGCCTTGAAATTGGTATTCGCCCAAGTAAGGTGAAGGGTCGCCTTCGCGAGTTATAAATTCAATATGCATGAACGGGTCGCCTCTTTTTATGGTGATGGGCTTTCGGTCGTTGCTGAGGTTTACGATTTCTAGGGCAAGTCTGCCAACAAAGCCGCTGTGGACTTTTGCTGCATTGAGGAACGAAAGCCCCATTCTGCCGTATTTGCTTTTAGCAGTCAAATGGGCTATATATTGGGGCGGAGTGAAAACAATTTCATAGGACGTTAGGTTTTTGTGTTCAAGGTAATGAAGTGTTGTCTCTTCTTTGACTGTGAGAACGTAGCCATCGCCGTCAAGCAAATGATAATCGTAAGGGTATATGCACTTATACTGTTCGATTAGTTCGATGAGTTTGCTTTTCCCGATGACGCACATGGGTTTTTCACCTTTTAGCCTATTTGGGTATAAAGCTTTCATAAAAGCCTTGCTAGAGCCTTGGCTTTCTAAGTATGGCTATGGTTCTCCAGGCTTTTTCATGATTTAACCCCACTTCTAAGTCGTAGGCTCCATAAAACTTGCAAAAGTCGAACTTGCCGCTTAACTGTACTAAAGCCTGAAACTCTTTTGGCAGCAATATTCGGCTTTCTCCCTCGTCAAAAAGTTTAAGCTTCTTGCCGTCTTCTTCAATAATGTATTCTTCAACAAAACGTGTTGTTTGATTCTCAAAGTCCCACCCAGTCAAAGCGAATTTGCATGTTATTTTTATTCCATTTGCCTCGGTTGTCCATTCGGGGATTGTTGTTCTCTGTAAGCCCAACATGTCCTTTGGATGCGCATACTCTACAACGTAAAGTCCGCCTTCATTCAAGGCTTCAGCCACATAACAGAGATGCGAAACTATTTCTTCGTTGGTTAAAAGCAGCCTAATCAAGTCTAAAGTGATAATGCAAGCGTCAAATTTTTTCGGTAGCCTAAAATTTCTTATGTCGCCATGGAAAAATTCAACCCTCACACCCTTTTCCATCGCTTTCTTCCTAGCGTAGTCAATCATTTTCTGTTTAATGTCAAGCCCCGCAGTTTCATAGCCCATCTGCGCCAGCCGAATTGGATGATAAGCGGGACCACAGCCTAATTCAAGAACCGATTTAACTGGTCTTAATGCATATTTTTGGAAAATTTGCTGCAAAAAGTCACATTCAACATAAATGCTATACTGATGCCCAGACTGTAGCCAACGGTCCATGCCAAAAGCTATGTCATAATATCTGGGAAACTCTTCAATGGAACATTTAATCTCTTCCATGTTAAAGCCCCTTTATTATTCTTAAAGTGTGTATAAAGCTGTTTTCTAAGTTTAGGGCAAAAATGGGTTCTATTTGGCTCTTTCAAGCAGCAAATATTCATTTGTGAAGCCATGTTTCTTGTAAAAGTGAACAGCTTTTTGGTTTTCTTTAGTGGTCTCCACGAAAAGTTCTTTAA
>JAWCNH010000028.1:0-10669 GCA_038848765.1 Bathyarchaeia archaeon | reverse complement strand
TCTAGCCATTCTCCACGGCGTCGACCCGCTTCCAGTTAAAACCATCAGCAAGCTGAAAAAACAAATGGAGAAAAAATTGAATACAGTAAAAGAGTTAGAGGCTGAAGTGGAGAAACTAGCCCCTAAACTCTAGCCTTCTATTTTCCCTTGGATGAAAGCGTAAAACTGCTCTATGATTGTTTCGGGTGGCAAAATCTTTAATGGATGTTTAAAGGCGTAATTTGAAATGCTTGTCACAGAACCGCCAATTTTTCTGTCTAAGGCAATTTTTGTGGCTCTGATGACATCGAGAAGAACGGAGCCAGCGTTCGGCGCGTCCACCGTCGTAAGGCGTAAGTCAAGTTCCATTGGGACTTTACCGAAGTACAAGCCTTTTATCCAGAAGAAGCTGTCCCGTCGATTGTTTAGGAAGTCTACGTAGTCTGTTGACCCAGCAACAACCGACGCCTTATAGGGCAAAGTAGCCTCAACCGACTTGGTTTTTACTAGTCTTTTGGTTTCCTTTGTTCTTTCAAGCGTATCCAAGGATTCTGCGCCTCCGCCCACATCAAGTTGATAAGTTTCCACAATTCTTACGCCTCTTTCGCTTAACAGTCGAAGCAACGCTTTATGGAGAGTTGTTGCGCCCACTTGATCTTCTAGGTCGTCGCCAACAAGTGGAAGCTTAGATGCTCGGAAAGATTCGTCCCATTTGGTGTCGCTAGCGATGAAGACTGGCGTGCAGTTTATGAAAGCGCATCCAGCCTTCAACGACTGCTCAGCATAATAATGGGATGCTTGAACCGCTCCGCTTGGAAGCAAATTAACAACGATTTCTGCACCAGTTTCTCTCAGTTTTTGAGCCACATCCACTGGCGGCAGCGCGGAAACCTCAATAGAACTTTTCACGTATTCGCCTATCCCGTCGAGAACATGCCCCATAAAAACTGGAGCATATAAATAAGGGGGGTCAGCTATCTTCAGAGTGTTGTTCGGCGGCGAAAAAATGGCTTCAGAAAGGTCTCTTCCAACCTTTGCGGCTTGAATGTCAAAAGCGCAGACAAACTCTATATCTTTTAGTTGATACCCGCCTAAAACAAGGTTTCTTAAACCCACAGCTTCCTCAGGGTTTTGCATGTTCCTATAAAAGCATGTGCCTTGAACCAGAGCAGAAGCACAGTTTCCAACGCCTACGAGGGCAACTTTTATTTTTGGCATTTGAAACACACCAACTGACTACAGAAATGACGGCTAAACTCAAAACATTTACTGTTAAAACCCCATTTACAAGTAGGCTGGAAGGTTAGGAATGACAGAAAAAGCATGGTTGGACGTTTCCATTTTCTCTTGCCCCAACTGCGGGCACATTTACGCTGACGCATCATGGTATGTTGTAGAACTCAAATCCGACATTGAATGCGGCTCTCTCACAGAACCTTCAACGCTGAAAAACAATTAAAAGACAGAATTATGCTGCAATTCCAAATAGACGAAAAAGGGTTAGTAGAAAGAGTGAAGGTTGCTAAACACATTTAACGACGAGTTAAAAATTTAAGACTGGAGGAAATTTAATTTTGGTATAAAATCGTGGGTACATTAAAGTTAAAGGTTTTGCTGGGAAATTACAACGGGAAAGCTAAAAACTGCAGAGCTATACCTGCCTAGCCTTCATAAATAGAAGAAAAGATCTAAGCAGCGAATGCTATCCTATTTTTTAGGTTTCACTTCCTTCATTGGCACGTTGCAGCATATCAAGTCGCAGGCTGCGCATCCGCATGCCTCATCAACCACAACAACGAGTCCACATTTTTCGCACTTGTATTTGGCTCCTTTCTTAGCCATTCGTTTTCACCTCCCTTTTTATCGTTAAAGTTTGCCTTTAAAGGATATAAGGTTAAAGAGAATTTGAAATTTGCTTTGAGGAGTTCCATAAATATTCAAAATAGTCTCGGGCGAACCTAACAAGCCCAAGGTGGTTGCTCCAAATAACTAGGCTTAATTTATCTTCACCAAGCATCAGCATTGCTTCTTTGCCGTCTGCTATTATTCCGCCGCCAAACATGTTTTTCCGAACTCTGATTTCTCCTACTGCAGTTAAACTCTCTAAATTCCATTCTTTAACATCGCCAGCAATCATCAGAAAAACTTTCGTTTCGCTTTGTTGCAAACGCAAAAGCCAAGCTAATATGACGTGAGCTAGTGGTTTAGCAAAGGAAGGCGCTGCAATCATTAATTCCCTCTTTGCGTTGCCAATGAGTTCTTCCAGCTTTGTTAAAATGTTTTGTTTTCCGCGCAGAATCCAAATGTCTGGTCGCTCGTGAAACTCTCTTCTTTCGTAGAGGGACTGCAATTCGCCTGAAACTGCTTGTTCCCAACTCTTCAGTTTCTCTTCAAAACGCATTTTCGCTAGGCTGAAGGCTTCTGATGGTGCCTTTGGGAAATATTTGCTTGGTCTGCCATGTTCAACTTCAACCCATCCCTTATCAGCTAAGCTGTTCAGAACCCCATAAATCTTAGAGTAAGGCACATTTGCTCGTTTGCTTATTTCCACCGCATTCATTACACCCCATTCTATAAGCGCTAAGTAAACGTCAGTCTCATACTCTGTCAATCCCAGTTCACGCAAAACTCGCCTTGTAGAGATGCTCAACCTTACACTCTCCATAAGCATACCAACAATTCACCCTATAAAAAGTTTGAAAACTTTCAAATACCCGCAAACAAAACCATAACAGCGAGGCGGGTGAAAAACTGCAAACCATAAAACAAACGAAAAGCATATGCCCCGAATGCCTCCAACCCCTAGACGCCACAATCTACGAAGAAAACAACAAAGTCTACATAACAAAACAATGCCCGAAACATGGAAACTACACTGAACTCTACTGGAGCGACTACCAACAATACTTGCGAGCTGAAAAATATAGGTATGATGGAGAAGGATTAAAAAACCCAAGAACCAAAACTGAACAGGACTGCCCATACGACTGTGGCATATGCCCCCAACACAAATCGCACACTTGCCTAGCAATCATTGACGTTACAAACCGCTGCAACCTAAAATGCCCAGTATGCTTCGCTAATGCTGCCGCAGCAGGCTACGTTTACGAACCGACAAAACAACAAATAAAAAGCATGCTCGAAAACTTGAGACAGAACGAACCTGTCCCAGCAACTGCGCTTCAATTTTCAGGAGGCGAACCAACCCTAAGAGAAGACCTTTTCGACCTTATACGGATGGCAAAGGAAGTCGGATTTCGCCATGTAGAAGTCAACACGAATGGCATCCGCCTAGCCCAAAGCGTAGAATACTGTAGGGGCTTGCATGAAGCAGGCATGAGCACGGTTTACCTCCAATTCGACGGGCTCACACCAGAAGTTTACAAGTTCACAAGGGGCGCAGACTTGTTAGAAACCAAAATGAGGGCACTGGAAAACTGCCGAAAAGCAGGATTAACAAGCATAGTCCTAGTAGTCACATTAATTAAGGGAGTAAACGACTTGCAGTTGGGCAACATCATAAAATTCGCAACAAAAAATATAGACATAATCCGATGCGTAAACGTTCAACCCATCTCCCTCTGCGGACGCCTACCACAAGCAGAAAGAGAAAAAATGCGCATAACAATCCCAGACTTCATGAAACTCTGCGAAGAACAAACAGAAGGAAGAATAAAGGCTTCAGACTTTTATCCAGTACCCGCCGTGGTCCCAGTTTCAAAAGCCGTCGGCGCCCTAAGAAACAAAAGATACGTAGAATTCACGGCGCACCCCCACTGTGGCATGGCAACCTACATTTTCGTAGAAAACGGCGAAATCATCCCAATAACACATTATGGAAATGTTGAAAAGTTCCTTAAAGGCATGCAAGCGGTCTATGAAACTGCCTCAAAGGGGCACACTAAAAGGGCGAAACTGCGAATGGCAGCAACCTTACGACACATAAAATTCAACCTACTAAGAAAATACATATGGCCAATTCTAAAAGACGGCAGCTATAAGGCTTTAGGTGACTTACATCGAAAAATGATTATGATTTCTTCTATGCACTTCATGGACCCATACAACTTTGATTTAGAAAGAGCGCAACGCTGCTGCATCCACTATGCTGTTCCAGACGGCAGAATCATCCCATTCTGCACCATGAATTCCATCCACAGACCCCAAATCGAAAAACAACTTAGCATCCCAATTTCAGAATGGAAGAAACAACAAATCGAAATAGCAGCCTAGCCAACTTTATAACCACGTAACTTTTCAATCACTGCAGAAGTGAAAGGTTCTTGAGGTGGAAAGAGATACCCATCGAAGCCCGCAGATACATCATTTATCACACCATCATATCACCATTACTCATCACATGGTACATGCTACCGGTTTACATGCTTAAAACCGGATATTCTATACTTGAAATCGGAATATTTTTCACTTCAATTAACATAGCCTCAATACCTTTAACATATTTAATCGGTAAAATGTTTGACCGCATAGCCATAAGACACGGGCTAATCTTAATTGACTCTTTAGACGGGGTGGAAAATGTTCTATACAGCTTAGCCTACGGTCCCATAGCACCGGTAATGCTTTTTTCAGGATTAATAATTAGCAGAATCACGGGACCCTTCTACCCTTTATACCAAGCTACAGAAAAAATAGTTTATCCAGAGGATAAACTGGAAGAGATATTTGCATGGCACATGAGATTGCCTTTGCTAAGCGAGCTTCTAGGCTTTATAATTTTGGGATACATCTTTGGGACCGTATTCACAACACCCACGCATTACCGAGTCGGCTTTATGCTTATAGGGGCTTCATCAATCTTCACAGTATCATATCTGATAAAGTATGTTCCGAAACTTGATGCTAAGGAAAGGATTGGACAAGGCTTTACATTTAAGTTTGACAAGGAATTTAAAGCCATATTAGCCATCGAAGCCCTAGACATGTTTGCAAGGCGCCTAGTGCCTGAAATAGTGTTATTGAATTATATGATTGTCGTGCTCGGTTTATCTTTCTTTGATGTTATGTTAGTTATTGCGTTTTCGCTTATCGCCGGCGCAGTCTTTGCAACTTACATATCTGAGCGAATAAGTTCGACATATAGGTTTAAAGTGATATCCTTAAGCTACGTCTTCACTACGCTATGGGCTTTAACGATGTTTCTATCCCCTAATTTTATAGCCATCCTCCTAGCCTACTTCATAGCCGAGTTTGGTCACACGTTGGCATTCCCATTTTACAGATCATGGCTTTTTAGCAAAATCCCACGCGAGAAAGCAAGCAGCCTATTAGCTGGCATATCAAGTTTTGACCGAACAATTGGCATTGTAACTCCCCTTTTAGCTGGATTATTAGCCTCATTAAACCCAACGCTACCTTATTTGGCAAGTTTACTGCTATTTATGGCTACGATTCCAATTTTGCTGTCTATGGAGAAGAAAGGCTATAAGCAACAAACACTTCAAAACATGTAGGGAAAACTATGGGAGGAAAAAAGAAGCTTTCGCTGAAACAAATGGAGAGAATGCAAGCTAGAAAAGACGAAACCAAAGAAGAAAAGAAACAGTCAACCGCCCCAAAAGAAAAAAAGACATATGGAATTTTACCGCCAAACGTGAGAAGCGAAAGTTTTCTCAACGAACTAAAAAAACTGAAAGTATTAACGCCCTACACTGTTGCTTCACGATTTAACCTTCGCTTAAGCGTGGCAAAAGACATGCTGGAAGAATTAAGACAACGGGGTACAATCCAATTTGTTTCTGGAAGCAGAAACCTCAAAATCTACAAGACACCAGACTAATTCGCAAGCCTAAAAAGGCAGATGCGCACATATCATGCGTTTCCCAGAAAGAATTTTTACGGAAGAAGAATTGGAAAAAGCACGAAGCATTATAGCTAAAGGCTTCAAACATAGACTGCGAATAACAGGAGACAAAGAATTCAAACAAAAAGTCCAAGAAGCCCTAAAACACGTTAAAACCGTAAAACTTTACGATTTCATGCGGACATACATCAGAAAAATCGTGGAAGTAGACGGCTTAAGCCAACTAAAAGAAAGCGAAGCAACAATATGGACAAACAAATACATGGCAGAAGACCCAATAGAAGCCGCTAGCTTCTTCATCATGAAAACATGGCAAATGAAACAATTCCTAAACGGAAAACTCTACTTCGGCGGAGAAGCCGAAGAACAACTAAACCAAAAACGCATAGAATTCCTAAAAACCCTCAAAGAAAAAACCAAGAAAAAACACGTAAAAAAACGATGCCAAGAAATACTAGAAACATGGCAAGAAAGCACACTCCTATAAAGGGCGGTAAGATTTAATTCCCATAACAACAATTTTGAACACGGCGGCACCACTGCGGGGGTTGCCAAGCATGGCCAAAGGCGTAGCCCTGAGGCGGCTATCCCATAGGGGTTCGTGGGTTCAAATCCCACCCCCCGCACTCTAGATAAACCCCCAACACTTTTGAGCATTAGTTATTTTCTCTTTCTGAATATTTTTGCTCCGTTAATGTCGCAGACGTATTCGAAGCCGGCTTCAATTAGTTGACAAGCTTCTTTAACTGTTTTAGCAACTTTTGATATGTATTCGTTTTCTTTGAAATTCACTAGTTGAGTGTACATTAGAGTGTTGTTGATGTTTTTGTGTCCTAAGATTTGCATCACGTGGAGAATGTCCTTGGTTTTATGATATTCCATGGTAGCTTTCCAATGCCTAAATGTGTGAAAGGTTATTTTCAGTATTCTCTGGTTTTGGAGTTTCTCAGCGATTTTTCTGCGTTCTTTCACGAACAGTCTTTCTTGGCTTTTCAGCCATCTCCAGCCAAAGACTTTTGGTGATTTTGGGTTTTTGGGCAGAGAATTAAGCATATTCATCAGTTTTGTTGAAGCCTTAAAGATTCTTGGGTTGCTTCCCTTTTCTGGTGTAACGCGGACAGTGCTGTTTTCAGTGTCAATATCCGTCCATTCAAGCTTCCAAGCTTCGCCTATTCTCATTCCCGTTTCCTTGAGAAGCTGAAGCAATGTTGACGTCCGTTTTCCACATCCGGCTATTAACTGGTCTATTTCAGTTTCTGTTGGGATAAACGGCAGTTTTCTTATACGCTTGTATTTAGGTGGATCCCAAGTCATGCCATGCATCTGGAGAAAGCTTGTGTATGCGTCTACTGCGTTTGCTTTTCTTCCTTCAGACCATTTCTGTTTCGCTATGGCTTCCTTGACAGATTCTGGATCAAAAAGGTCTGCATCACGTTTTGCGAGTATCTTAAGGATTTTTGCTCGCCCTTTTATCGTGGATTCCGCATAGCCTTTTTTTAGCAGCCAGAAGCTGTACTCGAGGATCTTTCCTTTGGCAGCCGTTGTTTGTATTGTGGCTCCCGCTTGCCCATCTTTCGCTTTTCTCTTCACTTCGGCCAAGGTTTGCACCGCCTCAATGGCGGAGGGCTCTCGCCTGTCTGGGTCATTGTTCCCTTGGCAGGAATAGAATAAGCCAGAAGGCAAATTTAAGCCGGATGGAGGAATCTTCCATCCGGTTTTAGCTTTATGGTTAGGATCTGTGAAGCGGTAGCCGCAGTTTCTACAAAGCCAACGCTGAACACTTGAACCGTTGGTGAGGTATCTTAGGCCGTCTTTGTAGAGGTTATTTGAACCGCATTGAGGGCATTTAACCAAAATCACGGGTTCTTTAGTCTTTTTATGTTGGGCTTGCGGCTGGAGCCGATTGAGAGGCTGCGCGGCTGGGTTAGGCGAACCCAACTTCCCATTGTTTAAGCCGCTTTGGGAAGAGCGAGTCCTGGACTTTTGAGCGTTAGCGTGGAAGTCAGCCTCTTCTCCTTCTGCTCCAGCCATAATGTTTACTTCACCCCCAATTTTCCAGGAGACGGAACTTCTCTCAGCCAGAACTCGTCTTTCAAAAGCTGAACAGTCCGTTGCACGTCTAAGCCAAACTCGTTTATCTTAGCAGCTAAAAGTGAAAAATCTACAAGCCCATTAGAATCTTTGTTTTCTACAAGCCACGTTTTGATAAGTTCAAGCTTTTCAGCTAAACTTTTAGAGACTGAAATAGGTTGCTTTTCAAGCATGTCAAGGGTTACTTGCCCGCTTTCGCTGAAATAACCGTTTTTCTTGGAGATGTCAACCGTGTCAGATGTGTCAAGGGCTACGCATACTTTAATGTAACTTTCACCTGGCAACACTTCTGTTCTATAGCCCAACTGTTCATATTCATCTTGCTTGTTAACAGGCGCGAAAAAACAAAGTTGCATTAAAGAATTGTTCACCCTTGACACGGTTGACACGTCTGACATCTCCATGTTTTGGGCTTTTTTCTGCGAAATCTCCGTGAAAACCCTTGACACTGAGGGATTTAGGCGAATTCCTTTGAAAACCGATGGACGTTGACCCTTAAGCTTAGGTCGGAAATCTGTAACTACAATATGTTTTGGCAAATTTTTAAAGAAGGTATCCTGCCCCACAGTTGGCAAGTTTCTATTTCTGCAGTAGACAGCAAACAAACTGAACAAATCTTTCTTTATTATGAACGTGTCAGGGTCTATTTCCAAAGCGTCTTGTGCAAAAGCCGCTATTGGGCTGCTTTTGCGAATATAGTCTAACCGGATCTCTTCAGTTGTTCGGCTATGACTAAATTGTCTATTTTCTAGCAACCGCTTCAAAGCTTGCAGAGCTAAGTTAAGCAATCCGCTAAGTTCCTCTTCGGTGGTAAGCTTTTCTAGTATTCGAGGATCCGCCTTGTCACCTTCAAACTTGTTTGGAAAAACTATGATTATCCAGCGTCTGAAGAACGCTTCGCTGTCATCATAGGCTTCCGGCACCTTATTAGATGAGAAAAGCAATTTAGCGTAATTTACGAATTGAAAACTGCTCATAAACTTCTTTTCAGCAGTTATCAGATCGCGCCCAGTCAACATTTTGAAAGTGCCAGTGCTAAATAGCGCTTGATCAGGCAAGTCAGCATAGATGTTGGCGAGCTTATGCTGCAAGTCTGCCTTTGCAAAACGGTTTCCCTCAATTTCTTGTAAACTACGGCTACTCACATTAGTATTACCTAGAAAGGCTTTGACAAGATTCAGAAAGGTGCTTTTTCCATTTGCACCGTCGCCGACAAGCATCAAAGCTTTAGATGGAGTATACTCGCGATAAAGGCAGAAACCGACAATTTCCGTCAGTATCTCTATATCTTGTTGGCTGCTAGTAATTTCGCTTAAGAACCTTTTGATATTTGGGCAGTCTGCATTCGGATCATATTTTACGGGCAACTTGTTAAAGAACATGTATTCTGGGCTATGGGGCTTTAATTGCATGTCACGTATGTCTAGTATACCATTGTTTAACGGTAAAAGGTATGGCGGCTCCTCTCTTCTGTTTGTGTATGTGCTAGCCTTAATGAAGTCTACAACTTCGCTTGCCCTGTTTTTACGGTATTCGCTGCCAAGCCTTGCCCGACATTCTTTTTTGATTAATGCTTCGCCTACATGCTGATAGTAGCCTTCAAGGTAAGCATACACTTCATCCGTGTCCATCAAAGTTATAAAATTGTAAGCAGCCATAATCTCTTCAGCAAGCAATTTTGGAACAAATGTTCCTTCTTCAAAATATTTTTGTGGAAATTCAGCAACGGCGTTTATGGGCTTGGTTAATGCTTCTTCAAGTTCTTTTCTTTCTAGAGTTTTTGCTTTAGTGCAGTATTGCCCACAGTTTTCGCATTTGAACCATGCTGTTCCAATGTCATCTACATGACTAGGCTTTAGCTTTTCGCTGTGGCAGTAAGGGCATAGGCGCCTCTTAACAAAGCCAAAATCATCATACTCTGTTCTGACTTCCGGCGCTTCGCTTGTATCAATATTATCTTCATTTTTCATTCGGGTTTCCTCCTCCGCCCCCGTTTTTATGGTTTTTTTGCGAACAGCTTTTCAAGCTCCGGATGCAACTTCAGAAACACTAGCAAATCTTCAATTGAGGCCGTGTTTGATGGAAAAGCTGCCAAGGCTTGGTTGTAGATTATGTAAAAGCTGGTAACGCCTTCAGCCCGCAAAGTTTCACCGTACTCTTTAGGCAAAGTTAACAGATATTGCGTGAAGCCGTCTGGTCTCCGTAATGCCGTAAGCTTTCTTATCTCAATTCTTGGTACACTCACTCACATATCACCAATAGAAAAATACATATAATACGCACAGAACGCAAACTCTCTGAAGCTCTAACTTTTTGCCCCGGGGCAAAAATTGTCCCAAACAATTTCAGCAGTAGTTAATAGTCACTGCATTCCTCATTTTGTCCCGGGGCAAATTTTTCATAGTCTAAGATGCGGAACCTATGTTTGTTTGGGCTTTCTGCGAAATCGCCATTCTAGTTTCTGTGAGTTCTCTTTCCAATTCCTTTTTCTTTTTGGCCTTTTCCATTAGGGTGATGAACTGGTGGGCTTGTCCTCGGTCTTCCCAGCTTTGCATAAGCTCTGGCACGATATCCCACATGTTGTGCAAGTCGCCGAAGTCTAAGCCCAGTTCACACACTAAGCTCATCAACTCATCGTAACATCCAACCTTTTTGAACACAGCCTTAAGGCGCTCAACCTCATCAAAGAGCTTGGCATATTCACGCTTAAGAGCCTCATAGTCAGCAGCCTCATAGGCAGGCGGCTGAGTGCCCTCCAACTCAGCCAAACGCCTC
>JAWCNH010000027.1:0-10820 GCA_038848765.1 Bathyarchaeia archaeon | reverse complement strand
ATTTACCAGCAGACACTTGCCGTTGGAAAGGCTGTGAACTGCGAAACAGCCTACGAAGTTTTCCGCAAATACGGCTTAGAATGCACTCCCGAAAACATGTCAACAAAAACTGTAAACGTGTATAAACTTGTTAAGGAAACTGTGGAAAAATTTAATCTTCCAATCCCAAAAATCGTTGTTTCCAACACTGTTGTGCCCAATGCGGCTGCAACTGGAATAAGCCCTAAACGTGGCGTCATAATTTTGACTACAGGGCTTCTCGTCCAATTAAATGACGATGAAATTCGCATGGTTCTAGGGCATGAATTAAGCCATCTGAGCGGTAGAGACCCGCTTTTCCTTTACAGTCTCGTATCCACGGAATATTTGCTGAGGTTCTATGTATTGTGGCCCATAGTAGCCTTCTTCGGTTTTCTCTACATCATTTTCGCCTTGGGGCTAATCTATTTTGTTGCAAAATTTTTTGAAGCAAAATGCGACTTGGTATCAGCAATGAAGTTGGGGCAGCCGAAAATTTTGGCTCAAGCCCTCAAAAAGATTGGTTATCGACGGTTAATTCTTGAAAGGCACAAGTCTGTGAGATTTCAAGACTGGATTGGATGGAATCCCCACCCGCCCATCTACTTTAGAATTGCAAGGCTTGAGAAGTTAGAGATTCCAGTTAAAGTTAGGTATCCGCTGTTGCAATCTGCCAAAGACTGTCTCAAAGGGTTTTTCGCAACCATCACCTAAAAGGTTATACAGCAAAACCTTTTCAACCAAAAATAGATAATAGAGAGGAAGGTGTCCTTCATGGAGCTAAAAGTTTTCACCATGAAAACGTGCCCAAACTGCCCAGCAGCCAAAAAAATCGCCCAAGAAGTAGCTCAAAAATACGGCGCAAAATTTGTTGAAGTTGACATTGGAACGCCCGAAGGACAAATCGAGGGACTCATGTATCAAGTAATGAGCACACCAAGCATCGCCATAGACAAAGATGTTATTGCAAGAGGAAAACTTGTTGCCAAAGAAGAGTTGGAAGAGGAAGTGAAGAAAAGGCTGAAACAATGACTATGCCAGAAATAAAGGGCTTCATCGACCTAAGCCTAGTTGACTGGGACGGAAGAGTTTCCTCAGTTATTTTCTTGCCTACATGCAACTTAAGATGCCCCTTCTGCTACAACACAAAACTCGTCCTCAGCCCAGAAAAAATGCCTTCAATACCCTTCCATGAAATACAATCCTATCTGGAAGAAAGGAAAGGCTGGATTGACGGTGTAGTAATCACTGGAGGCGAACCAACACTTCATAGCCAACTTCCAAACCTCTGCCGAGAAATAAAGAAGCTAGGTTTACCCATAAAATTAGATACGAACGGGACAAACCCTCAAGTTTTGCAGAAACTCGTTGAACATCACTTGATTGATTATGTTGCAATGGACATGAAAGCCCCACTTACGCCACGAAAATATGCAAAGGCTGCCGGTATTCATGTGGAAAACCTAATATTGAAAGTTAAAGAGACCGTTGACTTTCTTTTAAAGGGGAAATTGGATTACGAATTCCGAACCACCGTAGTTCCAAAAATACATGAAAGAAAGGACATAGAACAAATCTGCTTGGCGATAAAGGACTGCAGAAAATATGTTATTCAAAATTTTAGAGGAGGCTTAGAAACAATTAATCCAGAATATACGCAGGCCAAGCCTTTTTCACGGCAAACCCTCGAAGACATGTTTCTTGCAGCTAGAAAAATAATTCCAAACACCATATTAAGAGAATAATTAAGGCGCATACGTTTTAAGAATAGTTTCCTTCTCTTCTGGTTTAATCCATCCTTCGCTTTCAAGTTCTTTAACTCCATCCTTTATTGCTTCCTTAAAGTTTGAAGTCGCCAAAACGTTGTTGGCGACTCCTTTTTCCCGTAAAATTCTCTGCAAACTCGTGTCAGCCTTAATTCTTTTCATAAGAGTCTTCGAAAGCATTTTTTCTAAGTCTTTTGACCGCGAACGTAAAAGCATGTGAATGCGGGATTCCAAGCTTCGACGAAACATTTTCTGTATTTTCTTGAGTATTCCTCTATGAGTGGACGCCAATGCAGGTGAAAATACTTGATAGCGGGTCTTTGTTTCAGCTTTAAATTCTGCAAGATAGAAAGGCATATAGATTAGATGGGTTTGCTCCAGTTTTAAGGGAACAGCAACTTCCTTAAGCGCAGATGCATGCATTTCTTTTTGTCTTATAAGGGCTTCAATGTCATTTACAATGGATACATTCAAGGCTTGTAGTTCGTCAATTTGAGTCTGCTTTTTTCCAATTTTGAAGTCACGCATTTTTTCAAGGTCTAAAATCTTCTTTTGCTCATGCTCTATTTCAGCTTCGTAAAGAGCTTTAACTTCCTCTACTAAACGAGTGTTCTCGCCCTCAAGCTTCTCTAGGAACTTTACAGTTGCCAGTATTTTCCTTTTCAGTTCCAGAATATTATTCTCGTATTCCCTAAGTTTCAGCGCCCAATGCCCAGAGCCGCTTTTTAGCCTAGCTTTAAGATTATTTTTGCTTTGTTCAGCCCTTTCCAGTTCTCTTTCAAGCTTTTCTTTCTCTTTGAGTTGACTTTCTCGCTCCTGCCTCATGGCTTCCTCGATGTTTCTAAGCCTTTCATTCATTTCCACGGTTAAGCTTTCCAGTTTTTTATCAACTTCTGGTTTAAGACGTGAAATCTCTGCTGCGTAAAAAGATTGAATCTGTTCTATTTCTTTTTGCAGTTCTTCTTGATGCTTTTTTGTTTCTTCATTTATGAGCGCAACTGCGTTTCGGAGCGTTTCAGTTTCAAGCTGGATTTGTTGGTAACATGTGACCATTTTCTTTACGTTTTCCTGCAAGGCAGAATCCGTGAGTCTTGGTGAAATTAGGCTTTCTGCATGGAAACTCACTTTCTTCTTCATTTCAGATGCCCTAAGATATTCATCGATGGAAAGCAGAAGCTTCTTGTCAGATACGACGCCTTCAACCGGAATCTCTAGGGCAGCCAAAAAGTCTTTGAATGCCTCTTCATGAATTTTTAAGGCGCCCAAATACAACTCGTGACTTGTAGAGCTTCTTTTAACATGTTCAATGAAAAATTCAGTGTCAGGCGTTTTCTTATATTGAATGTTGAAAGAAACTATGCCCAGCCCATCAACAATCAGAGATTCGTTTTCCCACGGAACAATCCAGAAGGGATAATGCAACTTAGAAAGAAAAACTAGGCTTTCAGGCTGTGCGCCTAATATTCCAGGCTTTTTCCTTCTTTTGGCTTCGGCTAAACATAGAAGCGCTGCTTTCTCCATGTTTTGAGTAAAAGGCTTATCTCTCTTAGCCTCTTCAACAACGAAAGGCAACACAACTATTTGATGAGACATAATATCCAATAGTCGCTCTTCCGCAATTTAATCTTTCACACTTCAGCCCTACTCAAAAAGGAAAGAAAACATGTTATCTACTAATTTGTGGTCCAATTTTTCATAAGCCTCAGTGCTGCCAACGTCATACCAGAAGGCTTTGGACAAATAGCCATAAACAGCCCCGCCCTTGCTTATCAAGTATGGAATTACATCTCGCATTAAATCTAACTCACCATTCCCTTTCAACAATTCTTCCATATTCTGCAAAACCGTGCCCTTAAAAGCTAAAATTCCGATACTTACCGGTTTTTCTAAAGTTGGTTTTTCCACAAAATTGTGGATTTTGCCTTCCTTATCCATGTCGGCTAAACCAACTCTTACGCTGAAGCCGCTTGCCACCGCCACAGTCGCGTCGGCCCCTTTTTCTTCGTGAAACTGCAACATGCCCTTAACATTCAAGTTTGTTAAAATATCTCCATAATACACAAGCAGTAGGTCCTTCGCTTTAATCAAGCCTTGCCTATAAACGTTGAGAACGCTGCCTCCGGTTCCCTTCAAGGCAGAATCATCATGAACATAAGACATTTTGACACCAAATCTAGAGCCGTCGTCAAAATAGTTTTGGATTTGTTCAGACTTGTAGCTTACGAGGAAAGTTAAATCCGAAATTCCATGATACTTTAAAAGACGCACCACATATTCTAAAAGCGGCTTCTGTTTCAAACCCACAGGAATCATAGACTTTTGAAAATAATAAGTGATGGGTCGAAGCCTTGTTCCGGTTCCGCCGCAGAGAATCAGTCCCTTAGCCTTTCTCATAGCCGAAAAGCCTCAAAACATATAGAGAGGAAAGGGAGAAGTTTTCAGCATCATTCCTTTTCTTCGGCTTTTGCCTTTTCCTTTTCTTCTTCCTTCTTTTCCTCTTCTTTCTTTTCTTCGGCTTCAATTTCCTCGATTGGCTTCGGCGGAGGAGTTGTCGCCATGGTCCATCCTATCCATGCACCGATACCTAACACTAGCACTAGAGCCAAATACATTGGGATTGCTATGAGCCAAAACGCAAGGGGCCAAGTCCAAGAGCCAAGGCCAAACCAGAATAGGCCGACGGTGTAGAGGACTGCTATGATTAGGCAGATGAGGAGAATCATTGCGCCGATAGCTTGATCTTTACTCGCCATGAATCATCACCACTTTTGTAGCTCATTTATGAAAGAGGAAGTTATAAATTTTGCCATATATATGGATTAAATTGTTCCAGATTCCCATTCTGTAAGATATTTCTTTTGTTCTTGGGTTAGTTTGTCGATTTCTATGCCCATGGCGTTTAGCTTTAGGCTAGCCACTAAATCGTCGATTTCTTTCGGAACTGGGTAAACTTTGGGGTTGAATTTTTTGTTTTTGGCTAAGTATTCCACGCAGAGGGCTTGGTTTGCGAAGGACATGTCCATGACTTCTGAGGGGTGCCCTTCTGCGGCAGCAAGGTTTACAAGTCGTCCTTCAGCCAGCAAATAGAGCCTTCTGCCATCTCGTAAAGTGTATTCTTCAAGGTTTGGGCGGATTGTTCTTTTTGAGGTTGAGAGGCTTTCTAGTTCTTGGATGTTGATTTCCACGTTAAAGTGTCCGCTGTTGGCGATTATGGCGCCGTTTTTCATTTTTAGCATGTGTTCTTTTCGGATTACGTTTATGTCGCCAGTCACAGTAACGAACAAGTCGCCGACTGCTGCAGCCTTTGAAAGAGGCATGACTTGGAATCCGTCCATAACGGCTTCAAGCGCTCTGGTGGGATTAACTTCTGTAACGATTACGTTTGCGCCCATACCTCTTGCACGCCAAGCTAAGCCGCGACCGCACCATCCGTATCCGCAAACCACAAAGACTTTTCCCGCAAGCAGTATGCTTGTGGTTCGGAGAATCCCATCAATGGTGCTTTGTCCAGTGCCGTAACGGTTGTCAAACAAATATTTGGTGTAGGCGTCATTCACTGCTATTATTGGGTATTTAAGAGCGCCAGACTTTTCCATTGCTCTTAGTCTTAATACTCCTGTTGTGGTTTCTTCTGTTCCGCCTTTTATTTTAGAAAGAGCATCGCTTCTTTGCGCGTGAATAGTGCCTACCAGGTCTGCGCCGTCGTCAAGTGTGATTTGTGGCAAATGATCGATTACTTTGTTTATGCACCAATAATATTCTTGGGTTGTTTCGCCTCTCCAAGCGTATACGCTGACTCCTTTGTTAACCAAGGCGGCTGCAACCTCGTCTTGTGTGGATAGGGGATTAGAACCGCAAAGGGCGATATTTGCTCCGCCAGCCAATAAAACATCTATTAATACTGCGGTTTCTTTTGTTACATGCAAGCATGCGCCCAGTGTCATGTTCTTTAAGGGCTTTTCTTTTTCAAATCTTTGTTTTATTTGGTTTAGCACGGGCATGTGCATCGACGCCCATTCGATGGAAAGCCTCCCTTTCTCTGCTTGGCTTATGTCCTTTATTTTGAAACTTGCCATCGGATTGTTTCTCCGCATGAGTTTTTGCCTTGAAACTATTTAACCCTATATGTGATAGTTAGTCTTCGCCTAATTGTTTGAGAAGATTTTCTTTTGTTTTTTCCGCTGTTTCCATGAGTTTTTCAGTGTTAATTGTTTTGATTTGATGGTTTTCCATTATTATTTTGCCGTCTATTATGACTGTTTCCACATCTGCTGCTTTTGCTGAATACACGAGGTGGCTTACTTCATTATATAGTGGACATAAGTGGGGCTTCCTGAAATTTATTATGGCTAAGTCAGCCTTCTTCCCAATTTCAATCGAGCCTATCTGTCTATCCCAAAGCAAAACCTTTGCGCCTTTAATGGTTGCCATTTCCAAAACTTTTTCGGCGGAAAGCAAAGTGGGATTTCTCCTAAAGCCCTTGTGGATTAGAGCAGTTGTCTTCATAACTTCAAACATGTCCGAATTATTGTTTGAACAGGGACTATCGGTGCCTAAACCAACGGTTAAGTTAGCCATCAACAAGTCTGGGACTGGGCTTATTCCAGACGCCAGTTTTAGGTTTGAGATTGGGTTGTGCGAAACTTTGACATCTTTCCGCTTTAAGACTTGGATGTCGCTTGATGTGAGCCAAACGCAATGGGCAGCGATGACATCTTTTCCTAAAACTCCTAGAGAATCTAAATATTGTGCAACGCCGTCTTTGACGTCTATGTTGAAGGCTTTGGAAATTTTCTTTTTCTCGTCTTCTGTTTCAGCTAAGTGAGTATGCAATAGGACGGGACTGTCTTTAGAGCCGCATTTTTCATTCAACTCGTCAGTGAAAATTCTAAGCTCTTTCCAATATTCTGGGTCCACTGTGTAGGGCGAGTGGGGACAAACACTCATTCTTATAAGCCCATTCTTTTTCCCATGCCATGTTGTGGCAAGCATTTCTAAGGCTTTTTTGTCTTCATCTTTTCGCCAACTAAAACAGACATGACCAACTGTTCCGCGAAGCCCCACTTCCTCTAAGGCTTTAGCTTCATTTTTCTCCGCATCCAAGCAGTGATACATGGTGTTTATTGTTGTTGTTCCACCGAGAACCGAGTCAACAGCTGTCAAAAGCGCTCCAACATAAATGTCATGCCCACTCATGTGTTTTTCTAGGGGCCAAACCCATTTTTCAAGCCATTCTTGGAGGGGATAATCGTCGGCGTAGCCTCTAAGTAAACTCATGGCGGCATGCTGATGCGTATTTATAAGCCCTGGAATTACGACTTTGCCTTTTGCGTTGATTTTCTCGTAGCCTCTGTATCTGGGTTTTAGCTCTGTTAGTTTGCCGACATCTACGATGTGGTCGTCTTCTATTACTATGGCTGAGTTGCGGATTATTCCCTTTGAACTCATTGTGACTGCGGTTCCGCCTTCAATTATGATGTTCATTTTGAACCCTTTTATATTCGAGGAAAGATGTAATTAGGAACATGCCTTAATTTACGATTACGGTTGAAAGGCGGGGAAACGTAAAATGAAGTTTAGCAATTTGCAAAAGGCTATTGTGATTTTGCCCTTCCTTGGAGTTGAGGATGTTTTGTCCACGCTTTTTGTGGAATATAGTGGCTATTCTTTGCAAGTGCATGAAAGCGGTTCTTTGGCGAGGTATTTCATAGACATGGGATTGTTTTACCTCGCCATTCCCTTGTATTTGGCGATTCTTTCCTTTATGGCACTAGCCATGCTTCATATCCGAGACAGTTTGAAATCTTCGCTTTTATTGGACAAGGCAGTTTTTCTGCTATTGGTTGGAACTGTCTGTTTCATGGACGCCTTCTTGTCAAGTGTTGTTGTTTCAAACCTACTGTTTGGGTTGGGCAAACACCTAACCGTGAACATGGAAGGTGTAAGAATCCTAACGGGCATAAGCGTAGGTTTCGCCGTGCTTGCCTACGCGAAAAACGAGATAGCGGAGTTTCTAGGTTCATGAAGTGTTATGGATGAAAAACCTATGCAAAAACACAAAATTCTTGTTTCAACAGCAAAATTGAGGGAGTATCTTTCGTCTCTTCACAAGAGGAAAGTTGAAATCTTAAGCGTCAGCGAATTAGGTAAGAAGGAAAAGCCTAAAAAGGAGTTGAAGGGTTTCGGTTACGGCACTCCTTACTTAATCCAGTTTAAGGTTGGGAACAAAACAAAACGCTTAGTTCTTGAAACCATGCGTCCAGAAGGCTTTGGGCATGACCATTTTTCAGACAGAGCACACATTCTTATTTGGCAACACTCCACATTCAATAAGCTTCCAAAACACGTGCGCTCAGTAGATGTAGGCGCCTTCACAAGGGATGGCTGCCTCAAGTCCGTGGGTGACTGCCAAGAATTCTTCATTCTAACAGAGTTGGTACAAGGGCAACTATATCATGAAGACTTGGATAGGCTTAAAGAAACTGGGCAACTCACAGAGCTTGACAAGAAACGTTGCCTCGCCCTTTCAGATTACTTGGCGAAAATTCACAAAACAAAGAAGAATCAACCAGAATTATACATAAGACGGGTCAGAGAATTAGTCGGGCATGGCGAATGCATATTCGGATTAACGGACAGCTACCCGCAAGGACTGAAGTATGTAAGCGAAAATGATTTCGTTGAAATCGAAAAGAAAAGCGTGGAATGGCGATGGAGACTAAAACATTTCACGCATAGGCTTTCTCAAGTGCACGGAGACTATCACCCATGGAACATCATGTTCAGAAAAGAAACCGACTTCACGGTTCTAGACCGCAGCCGAGGAGAATGGGGAGAACCAGCTGACGACGTTAGCGCATTAACCATAAACTACATTTTCTATTCTATACAAGTGCATGGAAAACTAGCTGGACCTTATGAAACCCTCTTCAACCTCTTCTGGAAAAACTATCTGGAAAAGACTAGAGACGAAGAAATCCTTGCTGTGATACCGCCCTTTTACGCTTGGCGCGGTTTAGTCATTGCCTCCCCAGTTTGGTATCCAAATTTGCCCTTAAACGTGCGAACAAAAATATTCAACTTCATCCGCAACGTCTTAGACGTAGAGAAATTTGAGCTAGGGAAAGTTAACTTTTACATTGAATGAGTAATTCTTTAATAGTTCTGTGCAGAATTGCTTATGGAAGGGAAAAGCATGGACATTTCAGAGAAAAGAACCATAGGCGCCCTTCTTCTGCTAACCGGATTCTCATGCCTAGCCATAGGCTTACATAGTGGTCAACTGGGCACAGTTATAGATTTTGTAAAGAAAATCTTTGAAGCAGCAGTCGCAGGTAGGCCATAAATCTTATCCACAAACAACAAATATAGTAAAAGGGAAAGAGATGCCCATCTTGAAAAGCGAAGAGGTGGAAAAAGAAGCCCTAATTCAAGCTGCAAAACTTTTGCTTATTTCAGCCAGAACAGCGCCAAAAGCGGGAGGCATCGACAATATAGAAGCCCTAATTCTCTTGGAAAAAGAAAAGAACACTTTAGCAAGGGAAATGGAAAAAATTGGGGAAGAAAGAGGCATAGAGGGATTTATGCGGGATGCAAAAAACGTGAGAGACTCAGAAGCTGTTGTGTTAATTGGCGTTGAAGGAACAAACCCCTTCGGCTTAAACTGCGGCGCATGCGGCTATTCCACTTGCCAAGAATTTAGTAAGGCAGAAAAGAAAGGGGGACAAGACTTTTCTGGTCCAACATGCATGTTTAAGGCTTTAGACCTTGGAATAGCGCTGGGTTCAGCTGTGAAAACCGCCAGCATTTTAAATATAGATAACCGCATAATGTATAGAATAGGTGCAGCAGCGAAACGGTTGGGCTTGCTGCCAAAATCAAATGTCATTATGGGAATCCCATTGGCTGCCAAAGGAAAAAACATCTTTTTCGACAGAAAATAGCGTTAAAGGTTTGCGGATGAGGCTTTCATTTTTTCATACATTTTCTCGAGTGTCCAACGAATGCTTGATTTGAGTTCTTGAAACCTTTCAGGAACAATGTTTTTTATGACAACTTCTTGGAGAATGTCTCCGTCTCGGATAATGCTGTAAGAAAAAATTTTGTCCGGCGGGATTTCACCCTTCCTTGAGGCTTCACGGTCTTTCTCTTGCATTTTGGCTAAAACTCGCTCTACGAGAAATTGCATGAATGGGGGAGTGTTCACATCAAATTTTTTGTCTTCTGCCAAGACAACCCGTAGGAAATCTTCACCAATGTAGAGGTTAGCCAACAATTCGCCAGTAACCGTTTTAATCGGAGCCACAGCTTTATACTCCAATTCTTTCGGCGAAGGAGTCGACACAGCTTGTTTCTTTATTTCTGGGCGCATGAAACCCTTTTCTAAGAGCATGTTGTCAATGAATTCCAAAAGGATGCGTAATCCTTCCAAGTCTGAGGACAACTCATTTATTCGTTTTTCAATTCGTGTTCTAAATTCCACCAGCTTCTTTGTCTTCTCCGCATCGCCATAATCATTGTTATTGTCTATGCTCTCCATAAGCTCCTAAACTCCGTGAAATGTTTTAGCAGTTTCTCCTTATCAAACCTTCCGACAAGAGAAAAATGGATTAACTTACGCCTCAACGATAACGTTTTCAACAGATAAAGGGGAAGAATAAAACGGCTTTATCTCAATTCCCCACTTTTCAGTGAGAAACTTCTCGAACTCTTCAAAAATTTGGCTGTCAGTCTCATTAAGCTTATAACAAACCATTTTACCCTGGTACGCTTGGCTTAAGTCGTAAATTGCGGTTTTCTTGAAAAGATGTGGGTCTTTGACTATGCTTTCTAATATGTTTTCTGGCGGTGGCTGAGAAAATAGCCACGCTGTGTAGGCTGCATCTATTACTCTATAGGAGACTCGTTCGGACACTATGCATCGATGAGAGGCGGTAACTTTCATAAAGGTTGAAGGATTCACGGAAGGCGCCCAAACAAAGTTATGATATTCATCTCCGCTTCTAACCCAGTCATGCGCTTCTGAAGTGTTCCAGC
>JAWCNH010000026.1:0-11264 GCA_038848765.1 Bathyarchaeia archaeon | reverse complement strand
GCCCCTCTTTCAGATGAGTTGATAAAGTCTCATGGCGTTGATTCGCTTCCTGTTCGCACTGGCGATTCTGTTCGCATTCTGCGTGGAGACCGTAAAGGTTTAGAGGGTAAAGTAATTGGCGTGGACAGAAAGAATTATCGAATCTTTGTTGAGGGAGTAACTAGAGAAAAAGTTGACGGCACAGCCATACAGATTCCGATTCATCCTTCCAAAGTGATGATTACAAGCCTTAACTTGGATGATAAATGGCGAAGAGAGATAATAAAACGGAAAAGCGCCCTAAAAGAGGCCGTAGAAAAGCCGGAAGCAATTGAAAAACCAGAAGAAGTTGTCGTTAAAGAAGAGGAAGTCAAGGTAGAGGCACCTATTAAAAAAGAGGAAAAAGCTGAAAAAAGAAAGAGGAAACCAAGAAAAAAGGTGGAAAAAAGGGTAGAGGAAAAAGAAGAAGAGAAGCCTAAGAAGACGACGCGAGGGAAAGCAAGGAAGGCTAAAACTGAGAAGGGAGGAGAATGACTTGGGAAAGAAAGGTAAGTCTAGGCATTTGAAGAGAAAGCCAGCGCCGAGATTTTGGCCGATCCATCGGAAAGAGTTCGTGTGGGCTGTTAAGCCTAAGCCGGGTCCACATCCGATTTCACGTTGTTTGCCTTTGGCTTTGATTGTTCGTGACATGCTTGGGTATGCAGAAACGTTGAAAGAGGCTAAGATTATTCTTTCTCAAGGCAAAATACTTGTTGACGGCAAAATTGAGAAAAGCCCCTATTATCCAGCAGGTTTGATGGATGTCGTTTCCATTCCAGAAGTTGACGAGAACTATCGGATTTTGCCCTCTGAAAAGGGGTTAATTCTTCACAAGATTGGAAAGGATGAAGCTTCCTTTAAGCTTTGCAGAATAGAAAACAAGCATGTTGTCAAAAACGGGCACGTTCAACTTAATCTCCATGACGGAAGAAACGTTTTAGTAAGGGTTGCAGATGCAAAAAATCCCCAAGAAGATGTTTTTGAAACTTTAAACACTTTGAAGATAGGTCTTCCGAAACAAGAAGTTATGGAGCAAATGAAGCTAGGTAAAGGCGCCTTTGGGCTTGTCGTCGGCGGAAAAAACATGGGAAAATATGGCAAAATCGTCGACATAGAAGAAATACCTAACCGAAAACGTAGAAGCCTTTTGGCAACCATGGAAGATAAAAATGGAAACCGTTTTCAAACCACCTTGAACTTCGTTTTTGTTGTCGGCGAAAACGCGCCAATAATATCACTTCCTGAGGTTGTGTAACTTGTCAGAAGAAGAAATCCGTAAAAGATGGCAAGAAAATCCCATGTTGAAGCCGAGAATTGAAAAGGTTTCAGTAAACATTTCTGTAGGCAAGTCTGGTGAACCGTTGGACAAGGCGGCTCAAGTTTTGAAACAGTTGACTGGGCAGCAGCCATGCAAAAGAAAAGCCAAGAAAACCATAAGGGATTTTGGCATTCGAAAGGGAGAACCCATCGCTTGTTTGGTTACTCTCCGCAAAGAAAAAGCCATAGAATTCCTAAAAAAGGCACTTCACGCAGTGGACAACAAAATTTCTAAAAACAGCTTTGACAGACACGGTAACGTTTCTTTTGGCATAAAGGAGCACATAGAAATTCCAGGCGTCAAATACGTACCTGAACTTGGAATCTTTGGCATGGACGTTTGTATAACGCTTTCCCGTCCCGGTTATCGCGTAAAAAATAGGCGACGGGCTAAATCACGGGTTGGAGCTAAACATGTTTTGACTCCTGAAGAGGCGATGACATTTCTAAAGGATGAGTTGGGAGTAGAAATTGTTTAGAGGCGAAACTTATGGGTAAACAAAAACCTAAGAAGGAACGAAAATATGGGAAGGGCAGTAGACCTTGCAAAAGATGCGGTTCTTATGGGCCAGTGATTAGGCGTTATAATTTATATGTTTGTCGGCACTGTTTTAGAGAGATAGCGAAAAATTTGGGGTTCAAAAAATACCAGTAGGAGGCTGAAGTGATAGTTGGCTATGATGGACACGTTGGCAAACGGCTTAACAATACTCATGAACAGCGAGTTGCGAAACAAGATGGAATGTGTTATTAGCCCAGCCTCTAAACTTTTAGGACAAGTTTTAAGGGTTATGCAACTGAACGGTTTCATAGGAGAATTTGAATTCATAGATGATGGGCGTTCGGGAAAGTTTAGAGTGCAACTTCTTGGAAGAATAAACAAGTGTGGTGCCATAAAGCCTCGTTATCCTGTTCGGGCTGACGAATTTGAGATGTGGGAAAAACGTTTTCTGCCTTCTAGAGAGTTTGGCATTCTTATAGTTTCTACTTCAAATGGCGTGCTTCCCCACAAGGAAGCTAAAGAAAAGAAAATTGGAGGAAGGCTTCTAGCCTTTGTTTACTAGGAGAATAGCTAAATGCGGGCTGTTGAAGCAACCGAGACCATAAAAATTCCAGAAGGCGTAGAAGTGAAAGTGGAAGGCAGAGTGGTTTCTGTTAAAGGCGAAAAGGGAACCATAACCAAAGATTTCTCCCACGCACCCATTATAATTAAGCATGAAGGAGACACTGTTAAGGTTCAGGCGAACTGGCCCCGTAAAAAGGAAGCAGCAGTCGTTGGAACAGTTGCTTCCCATATTAGAAACATGATTACTGGCGTGACTAAAGGTTTCACGTGCAAACTTAAAATAGTGTTTTCGCATTTTCCAATTTCCGTAAAAGTGAAAGATGACAAAACTATTTCCATAGAAAACTTCACTGGAGAACGTTATCCCCGCACTTCAAAAATTATTGGCGACGTAAAAGTTGTAGTTAAAGGCGAAGACATAATCGTGCAAGGAATCGACATAGAAGACGTAACCCAAACAGCAGCAAACATTGAACAAGCAACAAAAATCAAAAGCAAAGACCCAAGAGTCTTCCTAGACGGCATCTACATATACGAAAAAAGCGAGGGCTTCCTAGAATGACAGAGAAAAACTTAAAACCCAACGAAAAATCTCCGCTTAAAGAGCTGGTAAAACTGAGGGAACGCATCAAAAAGAAAAAACCCAACTTTAGAACTGCGGAAAGCTGGCGATACAAACGAGTGAAAGAAAACTGGAGAAGACCAAGAGGAATAGACAGCAAAATGCGCTTAAAGAAGAGAGGCTGGCCTGAATCAGTCTCCGTCGGCTACCGTGGTCCAAAAAAGGCTAGAGGGCTGCATCCTTCGGGCTATCAAGAAGTTTTAGTAACAAACGCTGATGACCTTTTAGACATTAATCCAGAAACACAAGCGATAAGAATCGCCCATACCATAGGAGCCAAAAAGAGATTCGAGATTCTAGCCAAGGCAAAAGAAAAGGGAATTCACATTTTAAATCCCGGCGAAGTGAAAAAGCCAGAAGAAGAGGAAGAAGCAAAGGCGGAGGCTAAAGAGGAAGGAAAGGGCGAAGCGGAAAAGAAAGCAGAAGAGGCTGAAACGTCAAAGAATGAGGCTGGCGAGGAGAAGGAATCATGAGTCTGAAAAGCCAAAGACGCTTAGCTTCCCAAATTCTGAAAGTAGGCGTAAACAGAGTCTGGATTGACCCAGAAAGAAGCGAAGATGTTGAAACAGCAATCACAAGAGAAGAAATTCGAAAACTAATCCACGAAGGCGCCATAAAGGCTTTACCTGAAAAAGGAGTAAGCCGTGCTAGAGCGCAAATTCTCCATGAAAAAAGAAAGAAAGGACTAAGAAGGGGACAAGGAAGAAGAAGCGGCGCTTCTGGTGCAAAAGTTTCTGAAAAGGAGGCTTGGGTGCGGAAGATTCGTGTTTTGAGAAGGAAACTGCGTGAATTCAAAGAAAACCGTTCAATTACAGAGGAAAGCTACCGCCTACTATACAAGCTAGCAAGCAGCGGAGTTTTCGCTTCTTTCGCAGACATGGAACGTTACATAAGAACTCATGGCATGTGGAGGAAAAAATAATGGCGCATGGACCAACTTACCGCGTTCCTTTTAGGCGTCGAAGAGAGGGAAAAACAGATTATCGGGCAAGACGTGCCCTCGTGTTGTCTGGGCTTCCACGTGTCGTTATCAGAGGTTCCTTGAAGCATGTGACTGTGCAGTTTGTAGAAGCCAAGGTTGGCGGAGACGAGGTTGTTGCAGCAGCGCATTCAAGCGAATTACGGAAAACCTACGGTTGGAATCTAAGTTGCGGAAATCTGCCTTCGGCTTATTTAACCGGTCTCCTTGCTGGTTTAAGGGCTGTAGCGAAAGGCGTAAAAGACGCTGTTTTAGACATTGGCTTACATTCTCCAACAAAAGGTGCACGGGTCTTCGCAGCGTTTAAAGGGGTTCTAGACGCTGGCGTTAAGGTTCCTCATAGCAAAGAAAAACTGCCTGACGATAAAAGAATAAAGGGACAACACGTCGTTGACTACGCCAAAAAGCTTTCTTCAAACCCAGAAGAATATCAACGAAGATTTTCCAAATGCATTGAGAAAGGAGCCACTCCTGAAAAAGTTTCCGAAGAATTCCTACGAGTGAAAGAAGAAATCCTTTCTTCAATCAAAAAGGGAGCGAAGAAAAATTGAGTTCACCAGAACTAGAGGAAAAAACAAAAGAACCCATAGAAGGCTGGGTTCCTAGAACAAAGCTTGGAAAAATGATTCAAGAAGGACGCATAACTTCCATAGAAGAAATATTCATGGAAGGACAAAAAATAAGGGAACCCCAAATCGTAGACGCGCTCCTCCCAGACTTGCAAGAAGAAGTTATAAGCATAAACCTGGTGCAGAAACAATCCGACGCAGGCGAAAAATCTAGATTTAAGGCAATAGTCGCCGTTGGAAACCGTGACGGCTACATTGGCTTGGGCGCAGGAAAAGCAAAACAAGTGCGCACAGCCATAGAAAAGGCGTCAATGTCTGCAAGGCTAAACATTACCCCAGTTCGTAGAGGCTGCGGAAGCTGGGAATGCGGCTGTGGAAGACCGCATTCTCTTCCTTTTCAAGTCAGCGGCAAATGTGGCGGGGTCGAAATTGTATTGATTCCCGGACCGCGGGGCTTAGGGCTTGTCGCTGGCGAAGTTTCTAAAGTAATTCTCGGCTTGGCTGGCGTAAAAGATTGTTGGACAAGAAGCTTTGGTTCTACGAGGACTATTCCATCTTTCGCCTACGCCATTTTTAACGCCCTTCAAAAAACATACAAGGTGGTTACTCCTCAAGACTGGGTGAGATAGGATGGCTGAGCAACGAAAATGCCTAGCAGTTATTCGTGTTAGAGGCGTAGGCGATGCCTCCCCAGAAGTAGAAGACACGCTTAAAATGTTACGTTTACATAGAAACTGCCACGCCACTTTAATAGACAACCGCCCTTCCTACGTAGGCATGTTGGAGAAAGCCAAAAATTTTCTAACATGGGGAGAAATTTCCAAAGAAAACGTCATGCTTCTTTTGAAGAAAAGAGGAAGACTCATAGGCAACAAAAAACTAACAGACGAAGAAATCAAGAAGCTTGGCTACGGGTCTATTGAAGAATTGGCAGACGCACTATACAACACAAAAGTGGAACTCAAAAGCCTTCCAAACCTAAAGCCCGTGTTCCGTCTTCACCCTCCACATAAAGGCTACAAGGGAAAAGTGAAAAAAAGCTATGACACTGGCGGAGTAACAGGATATAGGGGAGAAGCCATAAACGACCTCATAAAAAGAATGATATAAATAAGGTGCCAAAAATGCCCCACAAACTTCGAAAAATCCGAAAAATGCGTGGCTCCAGAACAGTAGGCTGGGGTAGAACAGGCCAGCATAGGAAAACATCACAGAAAGGCGGACGAAAAGTCGGTCGCCATAAACATGGCTGGTCTTACGTTTTAAGATATGAGCCAGACTACTTCGGGAAAAAAGGGTTCACTTCCCCAAAAAGCCTACGACAAAAAGTTAAAGTCATAAACGTAGGCGAACTTGAAAGCCTGGCAGACAAACTTGCCCTTCAAAACCAATTAGAAAAGAAAGAAGAAAAGTTGTTCATCGATTTGGAAAAACTGGGCTACAATAAGCTTCTGGGAATGGGAAAAATCGCCACGCCAATGCTCATCAAAATAGGCGCATACTCCGAATCTGCAGCCAAAAAAATCGAAGAAGCAGGCGGACAAATACTAACAAAACAAGACTAGCCCCCTCTTGTTCATTACTCGAAAACTTTCTTTGTTCAACAACATAGGCTTAGTCTACTGCTGATTTGACCTGTCAAAAGAAAATTATTTTGACGGGTCAAAAGAGCGCTTGATGATTTGAGCAGAGGCATAAATTTCCTTTTAATACTCAAAATGGTGGTTGATTGCGTCATTTCAGAAAATCTTTGGCTAGGATGGTTTTAGCTTCTGCTTTGTAGTAGGAGTATTGCTTTGGCTAAATCTCCTTCTGCTTCTTCTAAAGCTTTCTTTGCTTCTTCCATGCTTTTCCCGGTTTGGTCAGCTACGAGTCTTATGTCTTCTTCTGGAATGCTGATTTTTCTTTCAACTGCTCTTTCCACGATTCTTTCGCCTGTGACTTGGAAGATTCTTTGCCCTTTTAAATCTAAAACAGCCACTTCGGGGTTTTCTATTACGATTTCCTTTGTTGCTGTCTTGAAAATGACTTCTTGGACGTCTGGCATTTCTCCCATGCTTAAACCCATGCGTTGCATCATTCTTTTGGCTTCCCGTGGGCTAACTCTCCGCAACGGTTTTCACCCTTTTCCTTTTTGGCTCCCTTTCGAATCTTAACAGCTACTCCTCTTTTAAACACTTTCATTTCTTCGCCTGAAAGCAAGGCTTTACCTACGCCTAAAACATTGCCTAAACTATCCAAGACAATGACTTCTTGATAAGGGCGAATGTCCATGTCAGCGTCTACTACGTGTTTGGCGAAAACGCTTTTCCCATCCAAAACAAAGGCTTTCGCTTCGTCTTGAACTTTAACCCAATTTTTCAGAGGCTTCATGTTCTCTACGATTCTTTTGGCGCCAGCCAGTGTTAAAGAAAAAAGCCCGTCCATAGGTCTTAAAGTAGCCAACAATTCGCCCTTAAAATATATGTGCCGAATTCTTCCAGTTGCCTTAGAATAAACAATTTCTGTGTCTTCTGGGAAAAGATGTTTGCCAACTCCCTTCCCAAACTGGTAATCCGCAATACTGCGAATTTTTTCTAAATCGTTAATGCGCATAACATTTTGCACCAAAGTCGACAACTATAAACATAGGAACCAAATAAAACAGTTTAGGAGACACGCATAAAATGCAATGCGAAGTCTGCGGCAAACAAATCATAGGCAAGCCTTACAAAGCAATAATCGAAGGCGCAAAATTGACTGTATGCAACAAATGCGCAAAACTTGGCAGCCGCTCTTGGGAAGAAGAAACGCAACCAAAAGGCAAAAAAACAGCCAAACCGCTTCCAACGCACAGGATTTTAACTAAAAAACCTTCCGTAAACATAACTGAGCCAACGTTAGAATTAATCGACGGTTTTGGGCAAATAATACGTCAAGCCAGAGAAAAGCTGGGGTTACGCCACGAAGACTTGGGCAAAAAAATTAATGAAAAGGTTTCTGTGCTGAAAAAGATTGAAAGTCAAAAGATGATTCCTGACCATGCTTTGGCAACGAAACTGGAACATGCCTTAAAAATTAAGCTTTTAGTTCCTTCGTCGGAGCCTAAACCGCCTCAGAAGGTGATGGCGCCTCCGCCGAAAGTGACTTTGGGGGATATAATAAACCTTAAAGACAAGGAGGAAAAGAAGGAACGAGGGCAATAATTGTTCAACGTCGCCTTCCCTCTGAAGCTTTGAGCATTCAAGAGTTGAAAAGCTTGGCTGAGTCGGCTGGATACGAAGTTGTTGGGGAAATGGTTCAAACAAGAGACCCAGACCCAAGCTTTCAGATAGGCTCTGGCAAAGTTGAAGAACTCGCAAAGCTTGTTAAAGAAAAAGACGCCAAAAAAATTATTTTTGATAATGACCTTAAACCCGTGCAGTCTTATAATTTGGCGAAAGCCACTCATGTAGAAGTTATTGATCGTTTCCAATTAATCTTGGAAATTTTCGCTCGAAGGGCTTCTACCAAAGAGGCTAGGCTTCAGATTCAGCTTGCCAAGCTTAAATATGAGTTGGCGCATGCGAAGGAAAAGGTGAAGTTGGCGAAGAAGGGTGAACAGCCAGGTTTCATGGGGTTGGGCGCTTATGAGGTAGATGTCTATTATGAAACTGTTAAGCGGCAAATTCATTTTATTCAGGAACGGTTGCGACGGATAAGGAAGAAAAGGAGTTTGCATAGGGCGCGTAGGCTTGAGTTGGGGTTTTCTTCTGTTTCTTTGGCCGGCTACACGAATGCCGGCAAAAGTTCCTTGTTTAACAGTTTGGTGGAAGAAAATGTGCCAGTTGACAGCGGTTTGTTTACAACATTGTCGACCACCACTAGGATTTTGAGGCTTATGGAGAAACGGGTTTTGTTGACGGATACCGTTGGGTTTATTGATCGGTTGCCTCTTCAGTTGATTGAGGCTTTTCATTCAACCCTCGAAGAAACCATACTTTCGAATTTGGTTCTTTTGGTTGTGGATTTAAGCGAACCGCTAAAAGAGGTGGAGAGAAAGCTGACTTGCGGCTTGGACACTTTGCAGAAGATTGGAGTTAGCGGAATTCCCATTGTCACGGCTTTGAACAAAATTGATTTGATGAAGCAGAGTGAAGTGGAAAGCAAGTTGGAGACGCTGAAGGATATGGCTCCCAACTTTATTCCAGTTTCCGCTTTAAAACGAACTAACATAGAGTTGCTTAAACGCCAAGTTGCCGACTTTGTCTTTAAAGATTATATTCAAGCTGTTTTGTCGCTTCCCGTTAGTGGCAATTCCATGTCGTTTCTTTCGTGGCTTTTTAATCGGGCAGACGTGAAACGGGTTGAATATGAAAAAGACCAAGTGAATGTTGTTTTTGAGTCTGTTCCTTGGTTTGCAAACAAAGTTGGGGGGCATGCTAGTAGGCTTGGCGGAACAGTCAGGAAACTTCACAAACCCTTCAACTGAAAAGGAAAACTGGGATTTTCCGAAGGTTGTGGTTTTAAGGTGGGGGCACCGTTACAGAGATAAGAGGTTAACCACTCATGTGGCGTTGACTGCACGTGCTTTAGGCGCTTCAGGATTTATTCTCGCAGACATCGAAGACTTTGAGATTAAAGCCGTCGTGGAGAAAGTTGTAGCCTCTTTTGGTGGGGATTTCTCGTTTGAAATGGGTTTACCATGGAAGAAGGCAGTTGAAAAATGGAGAAAAGAAAACGGAATCGTCGTTCACCTCACAGCCTATGGGGAAAACATTGCCACAACAGACGTGCTGGACAGAATTAAAGCACAGAAAAAGGACGTATTAGTCATTGTTGGCAGCCAAAAAGTGCCCAGAGAATTTTTCTCCAAGGAAGTTTCAGACTTCAATGTAGCAGTTGGCAACCAACCACACTCAGAATGCTCAAGCTTGGCGGTTTTCCTTGACAGATTTTTCCAAGGAAAAGAATTGTCCAAAGAATTTGAAAATGCCAAACTAAAGATTATTGGGCAAGCCAGAGGAAAAAAGGTAATTGAGGTTAAATGATTCTGACAGCGTTTATTTTCCCGATGGCTTTTGTTGGAGAATTTTCGGAACCAAAATTTTATGATGATAGATTTTTGCCCCTATAGCTAAGGCTGCTGTTATGATTGCAAGCCAGAAAGCCCAAGTGAATCCTGTGGTTACTGGAACATTTATAGACGCATTTTCCACGGTTATTGTCGCCGTCGTAGCTCCAGAAATTGGAACATCCAAATCTATTGGAAGCAAAACATTAGCTAGGAATGTTAGAATTACGACGACTACAATTAAGCCTATCACTAGGACTAATGGACGCTTATAGCTATAATTCAACAAATTCTTAGCATATTTCCCGTTCGGAACAATCGAATATAACAGAAGAGTTATAATAGCGGAGAGCAACAGCAGTTTCGCGCTCAAGTTTACAAACCATAATATGGGTATTTCGATGGGCACGCCTAACAACTGAGCCCTATAATCTAAAGGCGAAAGGTTAATTTGTCCCATTCCTTGGGCAATGGACAACTGCCACCAAGGCGTGGCATAAGCAACAGAAACCACAAGCAAAATCGTCGCTGTGACTGCGCTTGCGATTCCAAGCCAATTCATCCTCTTAATATTCATCATGAAATTCTCACCTCTCAGCCTGGTATAAGTAAGGGGCCTATCTGGCTCATTTCACCAGTGATTGTGATTTCTATTCCTTGAATCTTCAATTGCGCCTCTTTCAAGTCCAAGTAAAGGTTGTTGACGCCCACATGATGTGCGTTAATGTCAGCCTTGCCTTCGGGAGAATAGGAAATTATCAAGTTAAGAATCTTAGAACTTTTTGCGGGAATCAGTAAAGGCGTGTTTTCGGCTTGAACTGAGCCTATGTAGGTGTTATGTTCGTGGCAATAAGCTTTCATGCTTACCGACTGAACCGTTAAATCAATTGTGTAGGGATTTGAAATCGTAAATCTAACTCTCAACGAATCTGAACCTACGGGTTCGTAACCTTCATAGCTGAATGAAGCAGTTTTGTTAAGACTTTCAATAGCGTCTTGAAGGTTTTCTATGGTCTCTTGTGTTGGCAGTACTAAAGCGATTAGATTGTCATTGTACATGAGGATGCCTATGAGGAGAGGTCCAAGGATAATAATTATTGTAATTAAGAAGAGGATAAGTCCGATTCTCATGTCTCCGCTTCCATAATTGTTGAATAGCCTAAATACTTAGGTTTATCCCTATATCTGCTTTTTGGAAAAATCCTCTATTTTGCAAAGCCTATATCTTTATATGTTAACTTATAATAGTATCACTAAAGGAACATATGTATTTTATCAAGGACAAAACGTTCAAGCACTACCTATTCTAAGACTTCTATTGTGTCGACTTTTCCATCGCCATCTAAGTCGAAACCTTGAATCACCGTTGCAAACAACGTTTCGCCCCCAAAATTTTTCAAGGCTTCTTTCCAAAACCTTGTTAATGCTAAGACGCAAGCCTTTGTTCCAACAGCTTTATTGCCTGCCAAAACAATGATTCGGTGTTTTTCGCTCCATGGATTCGCAATTTTAGCAATGAGACCCACAGTGTCTGCAGTGTAGACTTTTCCTGTTTTCTCTGAGACTAGTCCGCCTAAGAGGAAGCCGTGTTCTGAAGCTTTCATGTTAAACCTGATGGGCAAATATTCATTAACTTCCTGAGTAAGCAAGTTAGTGCCCGG
>JAWCNH010000025.1:0-11428 GCA_038848765.1 Bathyarchaeia archaeon | reverse complement strand
CATGGCGACAAAATGCACAAAATGCGGAAAACTCTATTTTCCGCCAAGAGCAGACTGCCCAGAAGACTTATCCACGGAGATGACTTGGCAACAAATAAACGGAAAATGCAAACTACTCACGTATACGACGGCTTATTTTGCGCCAACAGGCTTCGAAGACATTTTGCCATACACAATTGCCCTTGCAGAATGCGACGAAAACTTGCGAGTATATGCGCTTCTAAGCAAGGACATAAAGGAAAACGAAATAAAAATAGGCATGGAACTTCAGCTTTCACCGTTGAAACTTCCAGACGGCAGAATAACCTACGAACTCAGAAAAGGTTGATTGCCTATGAAAGAAAAGGAAACAATAAAATTTGGGGTTGAAGGACCAAACTTTCCTTGGGAAACCATTCGCGAAACCGTCTTGTTAGCTGAGAAACTTGGATTCCATTCTTACTGGATGCCAGACCATCTAGTGGCTACGGGCGTCAGGCGTTGGGACGCCCTAGACGCTTGGGGCACCCTCTGCGCGCTTGCAGTGCAGACGAAGAGAATTAAGTTGGCTTCTGGGGTAAGCGACACTTATAGGCATCATCCAGCAGCCTTAGCCCAAATGGCTGCCACTTGCGACGTTTTGTCTGATGGACGGGCGATTTTGGGCATTGGCATAGGTGAAGCCATGAATCTTGTGCCCTTCGGAATTCCATACGACAATCCAGTAAGCAGAACAGCAGAGGCTGTTCAAATTATTCGCCGATTGTTCACCGAAGATTTCGTGGATTTCAAAGGAAAATATTACGAACTAAAAAGGGCATTTTTGCAGCCCAAGCCGGCAGTTCCAATTTCAGAAGACAAGTATAGGCTTACTGTTCCAATTTTTATTGCCGCAAGCTCACCTAAAACGATGGAACTCACTGCCCAATACGGCGACGGATGGCTGCCCGCAAACCTAACGCCAGAAGAATACAAAAACAATCTCGAATTCATACAGGAAACAGCAAAGAAATTTCAGAGAGACCCCTCTAAAATTGAGCCCGCCCACTTCATGTATGGCGTAGTCGCCAAAGATTCTGAAACAGCTAGAAAGGCTATGTTGTTAACTGGGAAAATGATGCTTCTTTCAAGACCCAGAATACTTGAAAAAATAGGGTTTAAGCCTCCAACCTACGATTTTGAAATGACGTTTAAACTCGTCTTCCCACGGGACGGCGAAGCTTGGCTGGAGAAATCTAAAGAATTGCCAGACGAAGCTGTGGAAAAAGCGCCCTTCATTTTCGGAACGCCAGAGGAAGTCATAGATAAGCTTGACAGGTTTGCTGAAGCTGGATGTCGCCATTTCGTAATGAACTTCCAAGTGTCGCCAAAAATTTTGAAGGAAACATGCCAACTTTTCGCAGAAAAAGTCATACCATACTTTAGGGAAAAGAAAAACTAAAAGAAAAGAGGGATTTTATTGAGGAATAGATGTTAGGCTAGTAAGCTTAATATCTTCCTCTCGATCTTCTCTGCGGCCTTCGCTTAGACCAGCACTCTCGGCAGTAAACCGGCCTATTCGGGTCAGGCTTGAAGGGAACTTCACATTCCTGACCGCATTCAGCACAAACTGCCTTGTGCATTTCTCTTTCAGCCATTTGGCTATTTCACGCTCCTATACTATTTAATGCAAAAACAATGTTTCGCCACAAAACAATTGTCTTTGCACGCAACAACCACTACATGAAACGCCTTATTAAACTTAACGATAACAGTTAGAGTAACTATTAAGTCTAAGAAAGAAACATATATTTTCTGAGTGCCTTTTTGTTCAACAACACATGGTTTTCTTCATTTTTCTCAACCAATAATCATACCAAAAGTTATTTTACATTATCGCCTCTCCTCCATTGTTGAAAGTCTTATATATCCGTCTTGCCTATCCTACTGTTGAGCATAAATGGCTGAAATTTGTTCCATCTGCGGACTACCCAAAGACATATGCGTCTGCAAAGAAATCACAAAAGAACAACAAAGAATCCGAGTACGCCTCGAAACAAGAAAATTCGGCAAACCAACAACCATAATAGACGGCATAAACGACAAAGACACAAACTTGGCAAAAATAGCTCAAAAACTAAAAACCACATGCGCTTGCGGAGGCACAGCCAAAAACAACCAAATAATCCTCCAAGGCGACCACAGAAACAAAGTCAAAGACTTCCTAATCAACCAGCTTGGCTACCCAGAAAAAAACATCGAACTCCAATAGAAAGCCTGGAAACCACATGCCAACAATACTAAAAGACCTTCGCAACATACTCAAAAGGCTAAAACACAGAAACATAACCATAAAATACTGCCCAAAATGCGGAAGCCCAAAACTTAGGCTTTCAAGCAAATGGGACGGCTGGCTTTTGCCACCAAAATACATATGCCAAAACTGCGGATACAAAGGACCAATATACCTAGAACTAGAAGAAGACACGGCGAGCCATTCTTAATCTGGAAGCACAAGACCCAATTGTCTCTTAAGCGTCTTATAACGGTTCCTAACAGTAACTTCAGTAACGCCAGCAGCTTCAGCAATATCCTTCTGCGTCTTCTTTTCATTGTTTTGTAAACAGGCAACATACAAGGCGGCTGCAGCCAAACCCATAGGGTCTTTCCCAGCAGCAGCTCCCTTCCTTCTGGCTTCCCTAAGAATTTGGATGGCTAAGCCTTGAGTTTGACCAGAAATTCCGGTTTTTTCTGCGATTTTCGAAACATACGTAAGCGGGTCAGCGATAGGCATATGCACATCCAGTTCGCGGAGCAGAAGCCTATAACAACGAGCCACATCCTTCTTGTCTACAAGGCTGGCTTCGGAAATTTCACGAAGCGTTCTCGGCGTTCCAGTTGTTCTGCAAGCAGCGTAAAGCGCCGCAGCTGCAATGGCTGCGATGGATCTGCCACGCACAAGACCCTTGTCTAAAGCCTTTCTGTAGACAACCGCCGCCTTTTCCTTCACTTGGGGAGGAATGTAAACCTTGTCTGAGAGGCGGTCAAGCTCCGCCATGGCTTGAGCTAGGTTTCTGTCGATCGAAGAATGAACACGAGAGCGGATTTGCCATTTTCTTAACCGCCACATTTGAAGTTTCGTGGACAAGGGAAGTTTTCTGCCAAAAGCGTCGCGGTCAACATGGCTAATAGCGGTGGACAAGCCTTTATCATGCACCGAATAAGAAGTTGGCACACCAACACGGCTACGGGATTCCTTTTCCTCCTGCGTGAACGCCCGCCATTCTGGACCTTTATCCATCATCTGTTCATGAAGAACTAGTCCACAATCTCCGCAGATGGTTTCGCCAGTGTCATAGTCATGGATAAGGTTGGAACTGCCACATTCTGGGCATTTATCTAGCAGACGTTGCCTTGCCACTTCTCTTTTGCTCATGGTTTAATCCCCCTTTTAGAGAGGGGCTACACTGCATAGGGCGAATAACCGTCACAACCGTTGTTCCTCACAGATTCCGGAATCAGAAATCGTCCATCTGGCCCGCCGTGCAAGTTCTATTTTTGTTTTGTAGTAATATATAAAGCTTGCGATTTTAATAGACTAATTGTTACCACAAATTTCTAATACTTACAAAACTTTTGGAAACTGGGACAACAAATTGGTGAAGCTTCCAGAAGAAATACGAAGCGTCTTGTATAGGCTTGTGAGAAATCTGAGCCTTCAGGAAACAATTTCTGGAATAGGCTTGTTTGGCAGTTGGAGCCGAGGAGACGCTGAAGCTTCAAGCGACGTTGACTTGCTCATTATAGATCAAAGACCGTTTGGCTATGAATATGTTGAACGCCAAGAAGTTAAGGGCTTGTTTATAGACTTCAACTATGTGCCTAAAAAATGGATTGGTGAGGGTGTTCCGCCGGAAATCGATCAGAAACTGTTTGAAACAAATGTTTTTTACGATAGAGATTGGTCCCTTACAAGCATAAGAGATTGGATGCAAAAATCGTTTCGAAGCCCAGAAAGGCTTAACATTCGAACAGAAGCCTACATTGTAGAAGCAGACATATACCTTAGCCGAGCAGCCTCAGCCCAAGCCCGCAACGACTTCCAAAGCGCCCATGTTTTCGCCACTTTAAGTTTAGACGTTATTTTTAAGATTCTGCTGGAATCCTGCAAACAGCCAATTTCGCAAAGTCGCTTCATTTCTTCTCTTAGAGAATGCACTGAAGAGTTAGAGATGAACAAACTTTTCGAAAATTATGTTTCTCTTTTCCAGTTTTTCAAGGCAAACAGCCAAGAAGCCGAAAGAAAAGTTAACTTGTTCAAGTCTGTTTGGGAAATCGTCGCTGACATTGTCAAAAACAATTCTGCTTTGATGGAGCAAATGCATTTCAAAGTTAAAACCAAGCTAAAATATTATGGTTCAAACGAGTTCATGAAAGGCATGACGCAGAGACTGAAAGACATGTTGAGGAAAGGAAACTACGTAGAAGCCTCGCATTACATTTTTCCAACCCTAATAGAAATGCTCGAAAACTATGCTTGGCTAAACTCTGCTGCAGAGCATGCAAAACTTGACTATACAACATTGTTTCGCTCTTTGAGAGGTTTAAAGAAAACACCGCCACTAATCTATGAGAAGGCAAGCGAACTCCTACAACTCCATAGCATAGATGAGAAAACGTCAGAGAAAACAGTAAAACAGGCGAAAGAAATTATTTTAAACATAAGACAGAAACGGAAACAACTAATCCAGGCATAAACTAATTTATTAGAGAGCTTTGCTCGTCATTATTGGATGAAGCCCGGTGGTGTAGCGGTCAAGCATGGCGGGCTCTGGACCCGCTGACGAGAGTTCGAATCTCTCCCGGGCTACCAAGATTTTCTTAAGACTTTCAAGAAATCAGCCTCTTACATGTCAATCTTCACATCCGACTAAGCGGTTAAGCATGTCGTAAACTTTGAATCCTCGAGTCAGTTATTGGCAAATCCTTTTGTTGCATTACACACAGTATAAACATTCTGGCACAAGCGTCATAAACGAAAGAAGTTCATATCTACTTAATAGACGATCGATCCATATAAATTTCAGATCATTCCTTGGCTTTGTAAATAGTGAAAAGTGTCGATAGAAAACGCTGTCTATTTCGCATGCATCAGTCAGTTTTCCACGGTTTAGACTTTAAAATCAATTCTACACCTAACTTTTGGATATTTTCCAGAAAAAGTACGAAACAACGTCTAAACCCCGATAATTTAAACCGATATTTGAAACTATTCTGGCTAAAGGTTTTTCTATTAATGTTCCTTTAATGTCTCTTAACGGAACCTAGAAAGTTTTTCTTATTGATTAATTTGGAGCTGATTTAAAGCTTAATGCTTACTTCGAGGCCGCCCGCACTTGCCGATATGTGTTTGCTCGCATATTTTCCTGAATGTCTTACATAATCCAGATAGTCCGGCGCATGTTCCACGTTATCTGCGATCACGACGCTTCCTTTGTGGAGTTTATTTTCGATTAACCGTAGATAATCCAGATATTGCTGTTTCTCAGCATCTATGAAAACAAGATCAAACTTTCCCCTTAACTTCGGAATTATCTTAAGAGCGTCGCCTACCAAAACTTCAACCGTTGGCGGTATTTCCGCCCTTTTTATGTTGTCCCTCGCAATTTCTGCTGCATGAGGATCAATCTCCATGGTGATTATTTGGGCATCGCTTTCCAACTCTTTCCCCATGAGAATCGCTGAATAACCAACAAAGGTTCCAATCTCCAAAACACGTTTAGGCTTAAACTCGCGAATAGTTTCAACTAAAATTTGACCTCTAATAGGTCCAACGATTGGTAGAAACTCGCCCTTTTTAATTTTGCCCTCAATCTCGCCCAAAACCTTCTCCGCTTTGCTCATCTATTCTTCTCCAACTTTCAGACCGTATTCAATATTTTGGTCGTGCAGTAAAAAACTTTTTGAAAGCATCAAAACGTTAAAGCGTAGAAATATAATTCTTTTAGTCATCGTTAAAAGAACATGCGCTTGCCTAATGCCTTAGTGGAAGGCGATATTTTAAATTCCCTTTGCATAGGATTAAATCCCCAGCTTGCTTTAAGGTTTAATTCAGCTAATTAACAGATTTCATTCTTTTTTCCATGGAGGAAGAACCTTAAGCCATCCTTTTTCGTTGCAGACCGGACAAGAGCACTATAATCTACAATTGCTTTTTTATCGAATACTTTCCCACATTTAGAGCACTTAAGCCTCGTCATGACGATAACCAGAAGTGATAAACTAAATAAAAAAGAAGGAAGATGACGGTTCAACCCGAGGCTGAAAAGTATAAATTCATGCTAGGCGCCTGTCTCTTTTGGGCTACCAACTTCTGAGAATGGGGTTGTCCGTTTTTATCACTTAGTCCATAAGATTAATAAAGCCAATGTGTCAATTAGGTGCGAGAGGCGATGTATAAATGCAAAATAAAATAAACAGCAAACTCGTAATGTTGCTTTTGACCAGCATACTTGTAGGATTGCTTATTCCATTGAGCGTCTTCTACATTTGCACAACATCGTCAAAATCTGAGGTAGCAAGCGGAGAAGGAAACACAACAATAATTCGCATATACCGTGGATACATGTTTGTGGAACCAGTGCAACCCGCCCAGATAGGAGCGTCCAATGGTTACTTTCTTGATGTTGAACATAGACTCTATCCGCAGTCCATCACGGTTCAGCCGCATTCAAAAGTAACTCTTGGAATAGACTACACATGCAACATTCTAGGGCAAGGCGACTGGAACGTTCAGCCTTCAGAAGATGTACGGCTTGAAGTTGAGGTGCCTCGAATGCCGTCTAATTGCTCCATAGAAAGCTTTCTCGACACCCTTTCTGACACTGGTAACCGCGAGTTCTATGTGGTAATAGAGTTCAACAATCCCAACAATGCAGAGTGGAATGTGGGCAGACCATTAGTGAAAGTTCTTAACATGTTTCTGGGACAACCTTCAGAAGGCGCTGGAATGCCTGAAGTAGAAGTAGTCATTGAAACAACCATTAACGTTTAACACATGTTGGCTACCTGTTTGAGGGAAGCACATGAAGAAAACCCTAGCGTCCACGCTAATATTTTGCACTTTGATATTGGCTTTCAACATCTCAACCGCGGTGTTTGCCCAAGGAAACATAGAATCTTGCAACTACGTGGGCGACAACCTAGACACGTTCAATGTCGGCGACAAAGTATACGTGAAGGGAAGCGGTTTAGAACCAGGCAGCACCTACAACATATACATAGTAACAGATTATTCGCCTTGGAAAACTTCTGAAACCCACATCTCAGACCTCTACATAATAGAGGGACCGATAACAATAGACGTAGACGCAGACGGCAACATCGAAAATCAACCAGTGCTAATATGGGACTCTGCAAACCTTGGAAACTACGACATTTGGGCAGACAGCCAAACCAACGGCGAAATAGATTATTATGATGAAAGCGACGCCATAGACGATTTTGACATAAACGGCGCTGGCTTCATAGTGATAGGAGAAATATTCTTGGCTACAATTCCAATATTGTTTAGCTGCTTGTTTGTCGCATTCCTAAAACGAAGATACAGCCACTGGAAAACATGCGCAAAGGCGTAAAACACGCTATCCCTGCTTTTTCTTTTTTATGTCTGGATACTTCTCTCTTATTTTTGCGTCTGCTATTTTGGCGATTAGCGCATTCGATATGAGTATGCATTTTGCGCCATGTAGTTCGGCTAGTTCCGCTGGTTTCTGGTCTTGAGTTACAAGAAGCAAATCATTCTTTTTAGCGTAGTCCACAACATCCTTGTCCACAGCGCCTTGTAACCCAACATCTTGCACAGTTAACACTTCCCAACCTAAGATTTCAAAATACTCTTTAAGTCCAGAGTACATTTCATCCAGCAGAAGCTTCAAACTCTCCAACTCCCACTCCTTCAAGTCTTCCAATCCTTCATAAACATTGCGCGCCCTCAAAAAGAGGGAAAAACTTAAAGGAACAAACGTTAAAAGAAGTGTTTATGCCAGAATTTGTTTTTGAAGGAACAGCCACATGGAGAAGCGAAACCGAAAGCGACTTGACAGTTAAAGACAAGCACATCGCAACAGTAAGCCCTCCTCCCGAATTCGGAGGAAAAGAAGGCTACCCCGTGCCAGAAGAAATTTTCGCCGCAGCCTTAGCTTCATGCATAAACACGTTATTCATATTAATCGCTAAAAATTCCCAACTTGAACTTAAAAGCCTCGAAACCAAAGCCACCGTGAAAATGGATGTGAAAGGCTTGGAAAAACTGATTTTTTCGAACGTGCACTTCAACATGAAACTAAAGTTAGCGAAAGATAATGAGTGGGAACGCAAAAAGGCGAATTCCTGCTTCAAAATCGCCCAAAAAATATGCCCATTAAGGCAGTCATGGGGAGAAAAAGTCCCAATAACCTTCGAACTATACCTTCAATGAAAATTAAGCGAAATAGACTAGCAACAAAAACAAAACAATATAGCAAACAATCACTAAAGAGCAGCCACATTTTGGAACACTACCTCAGCTTAGCCAGCATGCTTTTACCAGCTGATTGCTGATTTGACCCGTGAAGAAAAATTATTTTGACTGGTCAAAAGGGCAATCGGAGAAGAAGCTTTAAAGCGTTATTAAGCTTTTCATAAAAGAAAATAGGCTGGGGTACTGGTCTGATATATGGGGTCGTCGTCTAGCTTGGTTTAGGATACCAGCCTGGGGCGCTGGCGGTCCTGGGTTCAAATCCCAGCGACCCCACCACTACGGAAGCTTAGGGCACCAGTAAAGTCATTATTTGAGAAGTTGCTTGCTAGGACACTGAGTGCTCTTTCCGAAATTATTTCTCTTATCTTTTTGGTGTTTGTTAACGATGTTTTAAACAAAAAGTATTTAAGGTTTACAAAATAAATAAGTTATAAACAAATGCAAAATTGAGGTGCTGGCAAGGTGTCGCTTGAAGAAGAAGCTTTGGCCCAATATGTCCTATTAGACGTGAGGATGCCTCCTACAGAAGACTTAGATAAGGATATAGAGTGGATTTGCAGATGCTTCGGTTTCTTAGAATCCAGGGACAAGGAGAAAACTGCGGCGAGAATATTCAAGGCTTTGCTAGAGGCTATGAAAGAGAAAAGGGGATTAACAAGCGACGAGCTGGCGAAACGACTTGGCTTGACAAGGGGCACCATGGTGCATCATCTTAACAAGTTGATTCAGAGCGGTTTGGTTATACATCGGGAGGGAACGTATGAACTTAGAAGCATGAGTCTGCGGAGAACTGTGCAAGAAATTCAAAGGGACATAAATCGTGTGTTCGAGAATATAGAATATATTGCGAAAAGCATTGATGAAAAACTGGGCTTGACTTATCGTTAGAAGAATTTTATAGAAAACTTGACAAGATATGCTTATAGCATTCGCATTCCTTTTTTATTATGGGAAACTGCCCAGAGGCTTCATGTCTCCAAGTGTAACAGCAAACGAACGTAGCGGATTAATAGACCTTTTAACGATTAATGAAACTCTTGAAAACGAGAAGGAACTAATAGAAATTGTTGAGCAGGCGACCAAATATTTTCCGAAGGGAACGTGGGAAACCATTGAATATTTGGGAAATCTCAGCCTAAAGCATGATGTGAAAATAGCGTCTAAGGGAAGGATTTATGGAGCCTTCTTGTTTGAAAGGTTAATTCAGAAGATTAAGAAACTTAAGGTTGCTTTCAAAAGGTTTGAACTTCTTTTAGGCGTTACTTCCGACCCTATAGTAACCATTTATTATAGATTTGAAGGGGGCGCTTATGAAAGGATAGTTAGCGTTGTCCATGATTATGTTTCCGAAGACGTTGGAATAGTTTCCTTTTTTAGGGCGAAAGGCGAATTGGCGAAAAAGCTTGTGGCTCACGGTTTGGGTCACAATAGGGGATTAAGGCATCACATGACTCCTGTGGATGTGATGTATGTGGATTTGTTAAACTATCCCATGCTGGATAAGAAGGTCTTTTGTAGAGAATGTATTGACAAATTGAGAAGGATTGATTAGATTTTGGTGTTTTCTTTCAAGTTTAACTTTGATGATTAATCGTCAACGAAAAGTATTTAAGGTTTACAATTTAATAAACTTATTAACAAATGATAGGTGTGCCAAACTGAAATGATACGGTTGAGACAGGTTGGAGGGACACAATATGGGGAGAATGCTGGCTGCCGTAACAGCAGTAGGCATGCTCAGCTCCCTCTGTTCCGGTTTGCTTGGGCCAGTCTACCCCATATTTGTTCTCCAACGTGTCCAAGGCAACTTAACTGATGTGGGCATGCTTTACGCACTTTTCTACCTTACTTCCGCTGTTTTCAAGATTTATGCTGGCAAGTTGGTTGACAAATATGGCAAGACGAGAATTTTTGTTTTGGGCGGCATTATGGGTGCTATGTGCACTTTGGGTTATGCGTTAAGTTTTAATTCGTTGCATCTTTACGTGCTTGAGTTTTTAAATGGGGTTGCCTACGCTCTTCAGCGTCCCGCCTTTTTGGTGCTTTTAACTGAGGCAACCAAGCCTCAAACTCGTGGATTCGAAATGGGGATTTTTGACTCTGTTTATGATTTGGCTGGAGTTGTTGCCTCTCTTGTTTCCGTGTTAATTGTGGTTAGTTTTGGGTTTGATTTTCTTTTCTATCTTTGCTCTGGTTTTCAGGCGACTTCTGGTTTTGTTGTTTTAGCCTCGCATGGAGGGAGATAAAATGCAAAGATACGATTTGGTAAGTAAGAAACCTTTACTTCTTTATGATAACGAAAACTTCGTGGCTGGATTTGAGGACGCTATAAAAAGGGCTGAAGCCGCAATGAAATGTTCTTCAGACGTCGTACATTTAATGTCTAGAAGAGATTTTATTCGCCGTGTGAAAAAGTTCGAAAAATTTTATGGGTTTTCTCCCACAGTTGCTGCTGCCACGGAGTTTAAAATGAAGCATAAAAGATTGTGGACGGAAACTTTTGTGGATGCGAATAACATTTTGGCGCAAAAATATCCGGAAAGCGTTATTGCGCATGAGTTTGCTCATATACGTGAATGTTATGAACGTGGTTGTCTTCTGGAATTAGCCTTTGTTAAGCATTGTCCAATAGACGCTAGAAATTTTGCTTCGCTTTTTGTGATTGAATTAGAGGAAGTTGTGGCGGATTCATTGCTTCCACAAGCGTGGAGAAACTGCAAAAACAGGGCGATTCTCCAACTGGCTGCAAATTATTCAGCAGCGCCTCACCCCCTCTTTCTTGCCGCCTTAAGAGTGGCTACAGACTTTAGTAGAGAAGATGAAAGATTGTTCAGAAAGCTTATGTTCAAGAATGGATGGGAATGGTGGGTAAGGTTTTCCTTTAAAACGGCGCTTCAGTATTTTAAGTATTTTTACGTTAAAAAAGGGATAAGAGTTGAAGATGTAAAA
>JAWCNH010000024.1:0-11602 GCA_038848765.1 Bathyarchaeia archaeon | reverse complement strand
TACGGGGATCGCGAGGGGATCCAGTATCGGGTCGTGGAGCTCTCTGTTGTTACTGCTGAGACCATTGAGGCTGCACTCAATGCCACTGTAAAAGAGGGATGGGCCTATTCATGCCTGGCGTGAAAGTTGGCGCTAACAGTTGGATCGGACCAAACGTTGTCGTTACAAGGGACGTTTCATCCAACACTGTAGTGCTTCTGAAACAGCAACTTGAAGAAAAGGAGCTTCATTAAACGCTAAATAGCCTTTTAAACAATGACGCCTTATCTAAGGGTGGTGAAACTAGATGTCTTTGGCTGAGAGAAAATTTTTCAGCGAAATCGCAGCCTTACTTGACAAAACAGTGATGGTCACAACCACCGATGGAAAAAGCTACAACGGCGTATTGGCTGGTATAAACCCAGAAACCTTAACTCTTTGTTTGGCAGACGCAAAAGACCATGAGGGAAGAACAATCCATAGAGTATTTCTGAACGGAAATTTTGTGGCTCAAATCTTAGCCATAGAAAAACCCTTTGACCTAAAAGCCTTGGCAAACCGTCTCGAAAAAGTGTTTCCAACAATGGTTAAACTCTACGAAGATAAAGGCTTCATCTGGGTAATGGACAAAGTTAAAGTAACAGAAAAAGGTGTAGTAGAAGGCTCTGGACCGGCGGCGGAACGCGTGCAAAAGGTGTATGAACAATTCTTAAGCGAAATAAAAGGTTAAACAATCCAACGAAACTGACTTTCCTGCTTTCTTTTTTCCTCAAAAGGGGTCTCCAACAAACCGAATGATTCAAGTATACTGCGCGTAGTTTCTGCAGCCGTGTCAAGCCTACTCAAGTCAATTTGAATGCCCAAAAGTTTACTTGTCGCCTTCAAAACTTCCCGTGCAGCATTAGCGTCTGGATAGTATCCTTGAGTTTCAGCAAGCAAGCAAAAGCCGGGAATTCCGCGAAGCTTACTCAATCCAATAAGGAGCCCCGCAACACCAAAAATTTGACCACCCAAAATTTTTGCACCCAAACTTAAAGCTTTATTAAGAGTTTCGGCGTCGGTAGCGGCACAATATAATTCTGGTGGGGTCTTTATTTCCTCTTTTCTCAAGCCTCCAAGAGTTATTATGTAATCACATTTGTGTTGTTCTGCTATGTCTAAAATGCGTCCGCAAAGTTCGTATTGCCCAAAGGTTGTTAGAGCCTGTGTATTCCCGTAAAGTATGATTAAATCATGCTCTGCGTTTTTCCCCTTATAATAGTAAAGCTCATTTATTGGCGAACGCGCCTTCCCTTTCTCGCTTGTTATTGCAAAGTCTTGGAAACTGGATGAATAAATTTTTGCAAAGAGTTTGGCTTTCAATTCCTGTATAAGATGAAGGGCTGCAATGTTGGCAACAAACCCTATGCCTGGTAAACCTTCAATTAAAACGGGTTTTCTCAGTTTTGGAGTTTTATGCAATTCAACTTCGCATACCATCATTTCGTCTCCTAAGCTTCGTCATTAAAAACGCTTTGCACAATTATAAGCATGTCCATAACGACAACAAAGCCAGTTTAAATGTTTCTCGCGATAGCTTATTACCCAAAATCTTCGTATTTTATAGGCTTGAGGAAAACCGAAGATGGGTGAAATACTGCTTGGTTGTTCTGGTTGGCACTACAAAGACTGGGTAGGTCCCTTCTATAAGACAGAAGGGGAAAGCAAGCTTGCCGCTTACTCCAAAGTTTTCAAAACAGCTGAAATAGATTCCACCTTTTATGCTTACCCAACGAAAGGCATGATTTTCGGCTGGCGCAAATACACGAAGCCAGGCTTCATCTTTACAGCCAAACTTCCCAAACTGATAACCCACAAAAAGAAACTAGACTTAAAGCTTGGCGTTGAAGAAGACGTTAACCGTTTCTGCGAGTTAATGAAGCCTCTACTGCTTGAAGGAAAACTCGGCTGCTTACTAGCCCAACTGCCACCAAGCCTAAAATATGACACGAAAACGCTGGAAACATTCTTTTCAATTCTGCCCAGCAACTTCAAATTCGCCATAGAATTTCGTGACAATTCATGGCTAAAAAATGGAACATGGAAACTAATGGAAAAATACCAAGTCGCATACACCATCGTGGACGAGCCATTACTGCCCCCAACCATAAAAGTGACAGCGGACATTGCTTACATGCGGTGGCATGGAAAAGGAAAACATCCATGGTATAATTATTGCTACAAGCCACAAGAATTGGAGCCATGGATTTCAAAAACAAAAGAAGTCGCCAACCAAGTGAAAACGGTTTACGGATACTTTAACAACCATTTTCAAGGCTACGCCGTAAAAAACTGCCTAGAATTCCTAGAAAAACTAGGCGAAATAACACCAGAACAAGCGGAAGCCAAAAAGATCGTAGACAAATACTTTGAAGACAAAGCTCAATCACAAGAAACCCCATCGCGCATGGAAAAGAGGGCTGTTGCGTTAACCACATACATGCCAGAAAAACTTTTCCAAAACAATTTTCAAGAACTTCTTCACTTCTTTCTAGACGAGGTGAGAATAAAGCGGGCTAAAACGATAAAAAACAAGGAAGTAACAATTCTGGAGGTCTCGGACGAACGTGTTAAGGCGTTAGTTCGTGATTACCACGTGTTGATTGATGTGCGGCAAAGGCTTGTGCTTCATGACTGCGCGGACTGGAGCCGCAGCGCGCCGCTCAAACAATTCTGCAAACACTTGGGCAAAATAATGCTTACAATTCCAGAAGAAAAAGCTATAGGCGTTATGAGAAAAATTGTTTCAGAAAGAGACAAATGGGAATTTAAACCATACGCTTAAGAGGAAATAAAATGCTCCTAAACGGAGAAAAGGTTCGTTTACGACCACTTGAGCCAGAAGACATGAAAGATTTATTCTTTTGGGCAAACAATCCAGAAGCAGTGGGCGAATTCGACGCCTTCAGCATTTCTCAATGGCATGAAGTAGAAAAATGGTTTAAAGAGCCAGACACTGCACATGGGTTCACGACACTTCTCATAGAAAGAAAAGAGGACAAGGCAAAATTGGGCATTGTTGTACATTATTTTGCGCATCCAGTCCTGCGAAACATAGAAATTGGATTCCAAATTTGGGACATAAAAGAACGAAACAAAGGCTACGCAACAGAAGCCCTAAAATTGTTAGTTGAATACCTCTTCACAACAAAAAACATCCAACGAATCCAAGCAACAACCCACACACAAAACATCGCCGCCCAAAAAGTACTAGAAAAATGCGGGTTCATCAAGGAAGGACGCCAAAGAAAAAGCCTATTCACAAAAGGAGAATTCCAAGACACCTACATTTATGGCATTCTAAGAGAAGAATGGAAACGCCTCACGCAGAATCAACAAAAATAAACTTATAATAGGCAAGTTGCAAAATAAATAAACGGTTGCCGGGGTGGCCGAAGGGTTCAGGCGGCAGCCTGCAGAGCTGCTCTATGTGGGTTCAACTCCCACCCCCGGCTTGAAAATTATGTTTTGCTTCTTAGAGTGAAGATTTTCTCTTGCAGAAATTTTATGTTATGTATTTGATTTCTTTTTTCGGTGTTTCGATTGGCTTTAGGTCTAGGGCTTTCATTAATGGTGAAGAGTCAAGCCACATTTCTATTTTAAATTGTTTGGCAACCCGTGCTGTTTCGTAGAGAATTGGGATGTCTCCGATGAAAATCCATTTGTGGGTTTCGCGCATGTTTTTCTCCATGAGTTTTTGGTGCTGTGTTGCTTAAATTGGTGTATGGAAAATTTTTATAGAAGAAATGTTGACCTCAAACGTTTAATAGGCAGATATTTTGTAACATGTATTTCCAAACTGGATGCGTGAAAGGTATGCATGGTTGGAACGGGAAAATCCTAAGAATTGATTTAACAAAAGGGAAAGCGGTTGCGGAGAAGTTTGACGCCGACTTTGCCATGTCCTATCTTGGTGGAAGAGGCTTTGCAGCCAAAATCCTCTGGGACGAACTGTCGCCTGGCGTTGACGCTCTTTCGCCGCAAAACAAGCTTGTGTTTGCAGCTGGACCGCTGACTGGATTCGCTTTGCCAAGCAGTGGCAAACTTTTGGTGGCGGCTAAAAGTCCACTAACTGGCGGATACGGCGACGGCAACATGGGGACAAATGCTACGGTGCAAATGAGGAAAGCTGGATATGACGCTATTGTTTTTGACGGAAAAGCTAAGAAACCAACGATAGTTTTGATTGAAGACGAAAAAACAGAGTTTCGGGATGGCAAAGATTTCTGGGGACTGGGCACTTTTGAAACTGAGAGAAGATTAAAGAAAGAGCTGGGAGGCTTAGCTGGCGTTGTTTCCATAGGACCAGGCGGAGAAAACGGGGTTAAATTTGCCAACATCATTTCGCAGGAAGGTCGCGGCGGCGGTAGACCTGGAATAGGCGCTGTGATGGGTTCGAAGAATTTGAAGGCAGTAGCAATCAAAGGCTCTGGCGAATTGCCAGCTGCTGACCCTAAGAAAATGAAGGAGTTGGGAACAGAGGCTTATCAGGAGGTTTTGAAAAAGCCTAACTATGATTTCTGGAAGCGTCAAGGAACAATGTCTACGATAGAGTGGAGTCAAGAAAACAGTGTGCTCCCAACTTTCAACTATAAAGAGGCAGTGTTTGACCTGGCGAGTCAAATTGGCGGTTTCGCTATGGAGAAAATAAAAACCGCTCAGAGGGGATGCCCCAACTGTAACATGACGTGTGGCAATGTGGTTAAAGACATTGAAGATTTGCCCTCAGAATTGGACTATGAAAACGTTGCTATGTTAGGCTCGAACATCGGCTTAGGCGACCTTAAAAAAGTTGCAGCCCTAAATAGGATGGCTGACGACTACGGCGTTGACACGATCTCCTTGGGAAACGTTATCGGATTCGTCATGGAAGCTTATGAGAAGAAACTGATAAAAGAGAAAATTGAATGGGGAGATTATGACAAGGCTAGAAAGCTTATTGAGGATATTGCTTTCAAGCGTGGGTTTGGAGCCACTTTAGCCAACGGCGTTAAATTTGCAACGGAGAAAATCGGCGGGGATTCTTTGAATTGGGCGATGCAGATAAAAGGCTTGGAAATTTCTGCTTATGATTGTCATGCTGCGCCTGCAATGGCTCTTGCTTATGCAACTGCTGCTTCTGGTGCACATCATAAGGATGCTTGGGTTATTTCTTGGGAAGTCAAGGTTGGAAGAGAAGATTATAGCGAGGCGAAAGTGGACAAGGTCATTGAATTTCAGAGAATCAGAGGCGCCATGTTTGAAGGTTTAGTGACTTGTCGTCTTCCATGGGTGGAGGTCGGCTTCGAACTAGACTGGTATCCAAGGTTTCTCAAAGCTGCAACTGGCATGGATATGACGATGAACGACTTGTTTAGAATTGCTGACAGAATCTACACCCTCATAAGAGCCTTCTGGGTAAGAGAATACAAAGACGCATGGAACAGTTCCATGGACACCGTGCCGACAAGATGGTTCAAAGACCCGTTGACAAAAGGCAACTTCAAAGGCGCCAAGCTTAACAAAGAAAAGTACGAGGAAATGCTAAAAATGTACTACAAAAAACGTGGATGGGATAATAGGGGTATACCCACAAAGAAAACATTGACCGACCTCGGATTAGGCGACGTTGCAAAAACGCTTAGCCAATACGTCAAATTAACCCCCTAACCTCTTTTCTTTTGACCGTCAAAAGAATTTTCTATTGAGAGTCAAATCAGCAGCTAGATGACCCAACTCTTTGTCCAGTGAAAATATACAATACGGCCCTCTACAACTTTTAGCCCTTTAACGTGTTGGTGGAAAGGTTTAAGTCTCCATGAAAGGATTGTCAAATATGGCACCCTACAAAATTACTGACAGAGTGCGCACCATTGAATATGCCATACGAGATGTTATTGCCTTTGCTAAACAATTGGAAAAGAAAGGGAAAGAAATCATTTATCTTAACATTGGCGACCCAGTAAAATATGATTTTGACACGCCACCCCACATCAAGAAGGCTCTGATGGACGCCGTGGAAAAGGGCGAAAACTGGTATGGGCCTTCTGAAGGATTGTTGGAGTTGAGGGAGGCTATATGCGAGAAAGAAAAGAAAGCGAACGGCTTAGACATCGTGCCCGAAAATGTTCTTGTCACGAACGGCGTTTCTGAGGGCATCCAAGCAATAATGGCAGCCATAGTGGATGAGGGCGACGAGGTTCTTGTTCCAGGGCCTACTTATCCGCCGTATATTTCTTATGTGAAGTTTTTCGGAGGGAAACCAGTAGCCTACAGAACGGTTGAGGAAGAAGGGTGGCAGCCTGACATTGAAGATGTGAGGGCGAAGATAACGAAGAGAACGAGGGCTATTGTTATCGTTAATCCAAATAATCCTTGCGGCGCCTTATACGATGAGAAGACTGTTAAGGAAATGGTGAACCTTGCTGGCGAACATAATCTTCTTGTGCTTTCCGACGAAATTTATGATAGAATTGTTTACGAAAAAAGATTTGTGAGCACTGCGAAAATTGCCAAAGACGTGCCAGTGGTGGGGCTGAATGGATTTTCTAAGGCTTATCTCATGACTGGATGGAGACTTGGCTACTTGTATTTCCATGACCAGAAAGGAAGGATAGGAGAACTTAAAGAATGCGTAGAAAAGGAGATGAGGATAAGGCTTTGCGCCAACACTCCAGTTCAGAAGGCTGGGGTTGCAGCTTTAAGAGGTCCACAAGATCATATCAAATCAATGGTTGAGAAACTGCGGGAAAGACGAGACTATTCTTGGAAAAGGCTTAACCAAATCGAGGGCATAAGCTGTTCAAAGCCGGAAGGAGCCTTCTACGTGTTTCCAAAAATTGGAGAAGTGGGTTCCAAATGGAAGGATGACTACGAATTTGTGCTTGACCTCCTAAACAACACTGGTGTTCTAACAGTCCATGGGGCTGGATTCGACATTACTTATGGTTTTGGACATTTAAGGGCTGTTTTTCTGCCGCCAGTGGAAACTTTGGAGAAAGCGTTCAATTTGATGGAGCAGTTCATGTCGAAAAAACTTGGGCGTTAGCGTATTGGTATTCCCTCTTTCGGGTCGCGTACTAGTTGGCTGAATTCTTGCATTAAATGCTTTGTCACTGGTCCTGGTTTTCCGTCATTTATTATTCGTTTGTTGATTTCCCTAACTGGAACAATTTCAGCTGCTGTTCCAGTGAAAAATACTTCGTCCGCGTTGAACAATTCGTTAGGCGTTATGTTTCTCTCTTCCACTTGATAACCCAAGTTTTTGGCAAGCTGTATGACAACGTTTCTTGTAACGCCTGGTAAAGCTCCGGTGCATGTCGGCGGCGTTGCTATGACTCGGTTTTTCACTATAAAAATGTTTTCCGCTACGCCTTCGCAGACAAAACCGTTCTTGTCGAGGCATATGGCTTCATCTACGCCGGCTATGTTTGCCTCTATTTTTGCAAGTATGCTGTTGAGATAGTTTAGGGATTTAACTTCATGTGTTGTTGCGTCTACTGGGTCTCGTTTCACCCATGAAATCATGGCTGTTATGCCTTTCTCTTTCGATTCTGCGCCATGCAGTTTTATTACGTCGGTAATTATGACGATTGTTGGTTTGGAACATTTTCTGGGGTCTAATCCTAAATCGCCTACTCCTCTCGAAACAACCAGCCGAATATAAGCGTCTTTAAGGTTGTTTTTCTTGAGAGTTTCTAAAACTGCCCTAATCATTTCGTCCTTTTTTAAGGGGATGTCAAGCATTATGGTATGTGCTGAACTATAGAGTCTATCAATGTGTTCTTTCAGTTTGAATACTATGCCCGAATAGGCACGTATTCCTTCGAAAACTCCATCGCCATAAAGAAACCCATGGTCGTAAACGGAAATTTTTGCTTCAGATTTAGGGTAGAATTTGCCGTCAATGTAGACGAACAATTCTTTTGTCTCCAATTTTGTTCCCTTCTTGGAGAATCCTACAATATACGGCAAGGTTTGATATACTTTTTGCAGAAGCTACTTTTTCTCTTCTGTAACTATCATTGTCAATGTGTTTCTAACATTGTCTATGCGCCTAACACGCCAAGTCACAAGTTCCTTCAGTTTCTCCATTGTTTCCGCCGAGACTTTGGCTATGATGTCATAAACGCCGTAAACATTGTAGGCTTCGTTTACGCCATCAATGTTTCTTAACGCCTTTAAGACGTCGCCTTCTGTGCCTGATTCTGTGTTAATTAATACAAATGCGGTGGGCATGTGATTCACAATTATTAAAATGTCGCATTCAATTAAAATGTCTTTTGCCTTGAAATTTTCTATGCGAACTGTGGTCTTTGGGATAGATGTTTTGGTAGGGATAGAGGTCTGTAGGGTTTTCCTTTTGTTTTTGCCAAAATCTCTTTGGCAAGTTCTGAAAGCTTCATTTCCCTTATTTTTCCCGCTTCCCTGTCTCTTACGGCTAACATGCCCGAATCTATTTCTTTCTGCCCTACAACAACTATGTAATTAATCCATTCTGTTTCTGCGTCTCGAATCTTCTTTTGTAGGGTTAGTTGCCTATCGTCCACATCAACCCTTATGCATTCTTTCTCGATTTCTTCCGCTATTTTTTCAGCATGCGGCAAGAATCTGTCCGCAACTGGAATAACCCTAACCTGTATTGGCGCAAGCCACAACGGCAAACTCGGAATCTTCTGCCTCAAAGCAGTGTCCAGAACCGTGAAAATGTAGCGTTCTATTCCGCCTAGGATTGCAATGTGCAAAATGGGCGGATAAACTTCCTCTCTTTTTTCATTGACAAATTTTATGCCAAACCTTTTTGCATTGCCAATGTCTATTTGGTCAGTTGCTATTTCCCTAGACCTTCCAAGCTCATCCGTTATGTGGTATTCAATGTTTATAACCCAGTAATACTTGTTTTCTGGAACAAAATGCAACAAAGCTGGTTTTCGGTCTATTTCAACCAGCTTCTGCATGTAAGCCCTATTTTTTTCAAAGAAACTTTTCGTCAAATTATAAAGTGAAACGTAATGGTTTCCAAGCTCTCTTGCCTTTTCATGAATTTTTTCATGAACCTTAATGGAAACTTCCTTTGCGTGTTCTATGTCTCTGCAGAAGATGTGGTAATCTGGCATGTAAAATCTTCTCAGCCTAAAGCCCAGCAATGTTTCGCCCGACTGCTCCAACCGATAACTGTCTGCAATTTCAAACATGCCGAAAGGTATCTGCTTGTAGCTGATAAGCCAATCTTTCAACATAGAAAACTGTTGGAAACAGGCTGCATATTTCAAAACGAATTCTTCATTGTCCACACGCACAGTGTAAAGTCTTTCTCCAAAAAGATTTGCGTGTTCTCTAATGGCTGGTAAGTTAAGGTTAAACAAGTTAGTGCCTTTAATAGAAAAACTCGGTATGCCCAACTCGTTAACTGTTTGCCACGCATAGTCACCAACTAAATCAACCATTAAAGCTGCTTTAGGCCCATAACGCATATGCCCAGTGTCAGAACTCGACTCCCATTCAAACCCAAACTTCTTTAACACGCCAATTATCCTTGGCTCTCCGCCTCCAGGCGCCTCCTTCTTAAAAACTTCCTTTTCCACTAATATTCTAAGGTCTTCTTCGTCTTCCTTAAACCTGTATTCTTCAGGCTCAAAAACTTCGCCTTTCGCATTCATAATCAAATATTCTGGTTTCGGAACCTTCCATTTGGGTGCTTTTTTCTCCTTAACTTCACCTGGCAAAATCACTTTTGACTGTTCGGCTAGGGGATGCCCTTTAATTGAAATGGTGAATTGCTTATTCCATCCGAAAGGCGTGCGGTAGGTTTCTATTCCCTTTTTCTTGGCGTATTTTTCCATATCTTTCAGAACAGCCAAAGCTTCTATGGGCTTAGCCAAATTACTGCTTAGGTGGGCGTAAGGATAAATGAGAATCCTATTTGCCTTTAACTTCTCTAGAGAAGCCTCAACCTCGTCTATGGCTTTTTTGGCAACAGCTTCATCGTCGCCTTCCTCAACACTTGTAAACAACACGACTATGTCTTCATATCTTGAAGTTTTTTTCTCGGCTTCTTCAGCCATCTTAACCTCTTTTTTAATTGGCATGTATTCAATGAAGTTTGCGTGCAACTGCAATATTCTCATTTCTCAGCCTCTTATCTTCGCACCGCATATTTTAGAAACCTTTTCATAAATTAGCCTTTCTAAGTTTTGAATCGCCACTGCTCCAATTTCCGCTCTTTTTTCGTGTTCTTCTTATATTCTTTGTAGTGGTCTTTGCAGAGGTAAGCCCTCCTTACGCTTGTAGAGGCAACTTTAAGCCCAGAAGCATTCACCTTTTCAACAGAAAGCGAACGAACAGCATCTTTACTACATCCAGCAATGCTGCACTTCACGCCTTTGGCAACACGCCCCAACAAACCAACCTCCAATTTTTCCCTTAAATAGCCACAGGGTACTTAACTTCTTTTATACAGTTTACTCGCCCTCTCATAAACTTCCTCTTTCTCACCGAATGATTCTGGACCAAAGTCTTCAACAACAAAAGACGCAGCCGCAGAACCCACATAAGCGCACCACACTGGGTCTTTCCCTTTAACGTATTCTGCAAGAAAAGCACCCATAAACGTGTCGCCTGCGCCAGTTAAATCTTTCACAACTCTGGGTTTACATGCCGGAACATTATAGAATCTATCTTCGAGAAGAAGCTTAGCGCCCTTCAACCCTAATGTTACAATAACTATTTTTATCCCATAACTGCAGATTTTCTTCATGGCAGACTCTAAATTTCCTATGCCAGAAACGAGTCTCACCTCTTTTAAAGAAGCCTTAAAAATGTCCACATTCTCCAAAATTGGTTTGCTTGCCCATTTTTTCGGCAACACATTTCCTTCTCCGTCGCAGATTCGCGTAAAGCCTTGAGGATCAAGAGACAATATTTTTGTCTTGGTCCTAAGTTTTTTGACAGCTTTTTCTGTTATTTCATCTGCGACTGGTGCAACATGCACAGCTTTGGCGTTTATGGAACCTATGTCTTTTGCGTGTATTGTTGGCGCTTTTTCTTCTAGACGAAGTTTTCTCGATTCGTTCTTATACATCAGAACAAATCTTGTGGTAAAAGCGTCCTTTACAATTTGAAGCCCAGAAAGATCCACGCCTTGACTGGTGAGCTGCCTTACATATTCGTTTGGAAAGTCGACTCCAACCTTTGAGATTACGCCAACATTTGCGCCCATTTTTCTTGCAGCAATCGAAACATAGGTTGGAGAACCGCCTAAAACAGGCTTTGGATGGGCTATTTTTGGTGTGAAAATCTGGTCGATTGTGAAGTGTCCAACTGTGATTATGTCGAAGGTGTTTTTAAGCATAACATATATGAGTTAAAACGTGCAATAATAAGGTTGCATTCAACGGGAAGGTGAAAGGATATGCCTGTTAAACGCAAAAGCCGAGGACGTTCAAAGGGCGGAAAAGGGAAAAGCGACTATGTTCAGTGCAGTAGCTGTGGCGAGCTTGTGCCACGGGATAAAGCCAAGAAGGTTTCAAGGCGTGTTTCTCTTGTTGATGCGCCTTTAGCCCGAGAACTCCGCCAAAAGGGAGCTTATATTAGTGCTCCTTTAACG
>JAWCNH010000023.1:0-11646 GCA_038848765.1 Bathyarchaeia archaeon | reverse complement strand
ATGGAATAATTTTATAGAAGAGAACTAAATAGTAATAGAAAGTATTGCCGATACGAGAGTCCTGCGGGACAGCTTAAAATGCCCTACATCAAAAAAATTGAGCTAAAAGGATTCAAATCCTTCGGACCAAAAACTGTCAGCATCACCCTAGATAAAGGCTTCACAGTTGTTACGGGACCTAACGGAAGCGGAAAAACAAACATTGTAGACGCAGTTTTATTTGTTTTGGGCGAGATGAGCGCTAGAAGGTTGCGGGCTGAAAACTTTGCAAAGCTCATTTTCCATGGTTCGCAGGAAGCAAACGTAGAGAAGGCAAACAGCGCCAAAGTGGTTCTTCAATTTGACAATAGCGACGGTCGACTGCCAATAGACACGGCGACTGTGACAATTTCAAGAGAAGTCTTCAGAAATGGGCAAAGTGTTTTTCGAATTAACGGCAGAAGAACGCCTAGGACACGTGTTCTTGACATTTTAGCCATGGCTGGAATAAGCTCTGGGGGGCATAATGTTATCTTGCAGGGCACAATAACCCGCATGGCAGAAGTCTCTTCTATAGAGCGGAGAAAAATCATTGAAGACCTAATTGGGATTGCGCAGTATGACGCTGAAAAAGCGGAGGCTGAAGAAAAGCTTCAAGCTGCAGAAATATCCATCCGCACAGCAATGGGCAGAATCGACGAAGTGCAGAAAAGAGTTGACGACCTAGAAAGAGAAAGAAACGAACTGCTCCGCTACAATTTCATCCAAAAAGAAATCAAAAGATTCGAAGCCATAAAAATCTCCCACGAAATCTCAGAAATACAAACAAGAATTTCAGATATAACCTCAAAAATCGAAGAAGTAAAAGGAACAGTTGAAAAACTAAGACAAATACGAGAACAATTCCGAACTCAACGTCACGAAATCGAAAACGCATGGAGAAAACTAAGCTCAGAAATGGTGGAAGAAGGAAGCTCCCGCGTATTAGAAGTGCAAATAAAAATCGGAGACCTAAAATCAAAGCTAACTGAATTAACCACAAAAATCGGCTCAGAAACCACAAGCCGAGAAGGACTAAAAAAGGTTAGAGAAAACAGCTTCCAACAGTTCCAAACCCTAAAAAAGGAAATAACCGAAAACCGCATTAGAATTCGCCAACTAAAAAAGGAATACGAAACCCTCTCACAAGAAATAACGGCGAAACAGGCGGAACATGACCGCATTGCAAACGAAGTTGCCCAATTATGGACAAACTTGGATGCAAACAGCCAACGCATCCGAGAAATTGAACAACAACTGGACAAATATTACAGAAAACTTATAGATCTAAAAACAGATTACACAAGAAAACAAACAAACATCAAAACCTTTACAAAACGCCTAAACGACATAACAAACAGAAAAGAAAGACTTACAACAACACTAAACGAGCTTGAAAAATCCTTCCAAGAACTCGGAAAAGTACAAACGGACCAGAAAAACCAGTTGAGAAACCTTGAAAAAAGCCTAGAAAGAAAATTAGCTCAAAAAGAAGCCGTGAAAAAGGAAATAGAAGAAGCAGAGAAAATCGCAGGTTCAGCTAGAGAGGCGGTTGTGGAGTTTGCAACTCAACGTGAAATCGCAGAAACCGTAGCCACAGAAGAAAAAGCGTTAAGAAACATCGAAGAACTAGGCCAGATAGGGGTTATTCCCGGCGTATATGGACGCCTAAGAAACCTAATAAAAATCGAGAAGGGCTATCAACAAGCAATTGAGGCTGCTGCGGCTGGTTGGCTGGATTCTCTTGTAGTTCGTGACGTGGACGCTGCATTTACATGCGCGGAAACCTTGAGGCAACTAAAACTTGGCAGAATAAAAATAATACCAGTGAAGGGATTAACGCTTCCAAAATCGTCCAAAGTGCCAAACATGAAAGGTATAGATGGCTTAGCTACAGCCTTCATAAAATGTGCCCGTGAGCATGAAAATGCCATAAACTTTGTTTTCGGCGATACTGTGATCGTGTCTGACGACAAAACAGCCCTAGCGGTTTCTCGTGAAGGCTATAGGGCAGTTACAGTCAAAGGAGACCTTTTCGAGTCTGGCGGCGGACTAGAAAGCGGATACTATAGGGCTCCAATCGATTTTTCAGCCATAATTCCAAGCGAAGCTGCAATAAAAAGCTTAGATGAAGCCGTAAAAGCCTTACAGGAACATTTGGCGAAAAGAGGAACAGACATAAACGAGTTGGAAAAGGAAATCGCAGATACGAGAGTAGAGATAACTCGTTTAACGGAAGCCATAACAACCCTTGAAAGCGAAATAAACAGGATAAACCGAAGCATAAAAGCCACTAGGCATAATGCCAGACGCCTCGACATATACATAAAGCATTTGCAAACTCAAGTAGACAAGGAAAAAGCGGAAATCGAACTTCTTAAGGCGCAGCGTCATTCAATTCAAAAAGAAATGCAAAAACTTCGGAAAGAATTGGCTGTATTGCGAAGAAAAACTGACGTGACACAAATACAGGAAATGGAAATCCAGCGGGAAAAACTTGCGGACGAAATAATAGAGAAAAGACAGAAACAAGGCAGTATTCAAACTGAACTTTCAACGCTTCAATCCAAATATGACAACGTGTTGAGACCAGCATACCAAAACGTTAAAGCACAATTGGGAAAAGTTGAGAGGCAACTTAAAACTATTGAAAAAGAGGTTGAAGAAGAGCTTCAGCAAAGAGAAGAACTGAAAGAGGAACTTTTAAAACTGGAAAAAACACGTGAAGAACTTTCGCATTCAGTTTTGACAGCGAAAGAAGAGTCAAAGAAGTTTACGGCACAAATAGACGACATAGATAAGAAGTTGCAACGTGTCGACGCAGAATATGAGCAAGCAGACAGAATTTACAATCAGCTACAACTCAACCTTCAAACGTCAATGCTTCAAGTTGAACAACACAAACAGCACCTTAAAGAAATAGGTTATGAAGAGCCCTTGCAAGTTTTGCCGGAACAACTTCAAGAGGCTGAGGCGTCGCTAAAAATGATGCAATTAGAACTTGACCGCTTAGGCGCCGTAAACCAGCTTGCTCTCTCTCACTATACAGAGCAAGTTTCAAGATACAAAGAACTGTCTATACGTATGAATGAACTTGAAAAGGAGAAACAAGCCATACTTTCCTTCATGGATGAAATCGACCGCAAAAAACATCAAGTATTCACAGAAGCCTATAACCGAATACAAGAAAATTTTGCCAAATACTTTTCAAAACTCACTGGTGGCGGAAAGGCAGTATTGAAACTGGAAAATCCAGAAAACCCGTTTGAAGGCGGAATCGACATGATTGTGCAGTTTCCTGGAAAACCGGAAATCCTCGTAAGCGGAGCAAGCGGAGGAGAAAGGTCTGTTGCTGCCGTTGCCTTCATATTCGCCCTACAAGAATTTACGCCAGCTGCCTTCTATCTTTTCGACGAAATCGATGCGCACTTAGATGCCTTCCATGTTGGAAAGTTAAGCGAACTTTTCGTGGAAGAGTCAGCCAAATCGCAATTTATCGTAATCACATTGAAACCTGAAATGGTGAACAAAGCAGAAAAAGTCTATGGAGTTTACGAAAGAAACGGAGTTTCAAACGTGATTTCAGCCACTTTCAAGGAGGCTCCAACCTAATTGTCCATAAAAAAGCCCTTTTACCTACACCCTCCATGGAACATTCTCTTCGACTTTGGCAAACTAGAAAAAATCACGCCTTGGGACATCAACATATCCTTCTTGTTAACCTCTTTCCTAGAAGAGATGGAGAAACAGGGCGAAATTGATTTTAGGGCTTCTGGAGTGGCGTTAGACTCTTCTGCTTTTTTATATCTTATGAAGTCGAAGCTCTTGCTAAAATTAGAGGAGCCTGTGGCTCAGCCTAAGGCTGTTTCTGACTTTCTTCCTCCCCCCTTATTTATACCTCTCCGTTATGAGTTGACTTCAACAACCATTCAGCAGTTACTTGACGTATTGGACGAAGTGTTGAGGGGTGAAAGGCTTCTGCCTTTAAAAATAATTCAGCAGCCTCTTTTGCCTTCGCCTTTAGAGATTCTTCCTCAAATCGACTTGTATTTGATGGAAATTGAGGAGCAGATGGAAAAGCTGTATGCTACGTTGCTTCATATAGGCAAAGAGAAGGGTTTAATCTTCTTTTCCAAAATTGTGGAAGGACTGGAACGCATAGAGGCTATAAGGACTTTTATTGTTCTCCTTTTCTTGGCGCAGAGGAAAAAGGTGGATTTATGGCAAGACCAAGAATTTGGGGAAATCTACATAACCTTGCCAGAAGTCACGGTCGTTGAAGGAAATGGAACAAGTATCGGTTGAAGTTGTTAATGAAAAAGAAAAAACAAAGAAAAACCTCGCTTTGATAGAAGCAGCTCTTTATGTGGCTGGTCGACCCCTTGACCTGAAAACCTTAGGGTCGATCATAAAGACACGTTCAGAAAGAAAGGTTCGAGAGCTTGCGCAAATGTTGAAGCAAGAATACAACAGCCGAAACACTGCCATTGAAATTTTGGAACTTGAAGACGGAAGGTTTGTCATGCAGCTTAAAACTGAATATTCAGCGCCCGTACGCAAACTTGCAATTAGACCATTGCTTTCAACTGGTCCGCTTAAAACGCTTTCCTACATAGCTTATAGGCAGCCGGTTCCCCAAACTCAAGTAATAGAAGTAAGAGGACGTCACGTTTACTCCCACCTAAAGCAGCTTGAAGATTTAGGGTTGATTGAACGTAAAAACGTTGGGCGCACTAGGATAATACGAACCACACCGTTCTTCGCTGACTATTTTGGCTTAAGCCACGACCCGAAAACAATGAAAAGACAGCTTAAAACCTTTTTCGAAAATTTCGGAAACACAGAAGCATCCTTGCAAGGGGAAGGATAAGCTTATATGTCAATTTTCAGTAGTCTCACAAGTTTAGGAGAAACATGAATTGTCAGTTTGGCATGGAGACCTTCACAAGAAAAAACCCACGGGTGGAAGAAAAAAGAGTTACAGAATGAAGAGAAGCTTTGAAAGAGGTTCTTTCCCAACTGAAACTTTACTTGGCGAACCTAAAAAGAAAATAAGCCGAACACGTGGCGGAAACATAAAAATAAAACTTTTGAGCGAAAAATACGCATGCGTTTCCGAACCGACAACAAAGAGAACAGAGAAAACAGAAATCCTTCGTGTTGTGAAAAACCCGGCTAACGTCGACTACAATAGAAGAGGAGTGATAACAAGGGGCACTATAATAGAAACAAAACTTGGATTAGCCCGTGTCACGTCTAGGCCAGGACAAAACGGCGTCGTAAACGCTGTTCTTATTCCGAAAGAAGCATTAAAAGAATAATTGAAAACAATTTATTTCTTTGTCGGCTGCGAGCGCAAAGTTTGCAGTTGTTTGGCAATCAAACGTAAAGTTTGGAGTTTTGAGCCTTTTTTAGAGACTTTTATTTGACCAACTTTCTGCCAAGGAGTCTTAGGGTAGGCTGTGTCTGCAATTATCTCTGGCTGGAGTTGGAGTCGCCTTGATGCCTCGTGTATTTCTTCCAGTTTCGGCGTTGGCACTGTAAGGTTTTTTGGCAGTTTTCTTCCCTCCTTCCTTGTCTTGTTGGAGTCAAAATATGCTGGCCAAACTATTATTTTGTCTTGTTTTCTCATGGCTGCATTTATAAAGAGAAGGGTATTTTTCTGTTGTGGTTTGTTTATTTTTGGATGATAACCGATTTACCGTTACGCAATAAAGCTATTCCGTCAAGGCTTTTCAAAACCACTTTATCTTCGTCTGACACGAAAATTATGCCAGCTGCCTTGTAAACCAGTTTTGAGCCCTTTGTTACAAGAAAGCTGTGGGCTTTATTTTGAAAGGCGAAGATTAAGCCTTTTTCGCATCGTGGTCCTACTCGTATGTTTCTAAGAAGCCTATCATACAAATCTTCCGCTTTTCTAAAGAATGCTTCTTGAGTTTCATAACCCATTTTTGCCAAATCTTCGCTATTTGCTGTGGTGAGACGTTGCCCTACTTCTTCTTTGGCGCCGAGCATTATGAAAGGTTCTTTAATTTCTTTTTCAATGGGTTTGCCGACAGCGCCTTTTTGTGTTTCTACAATGGCGTCTAAAAGTAGTTTGCCACATCCATGGAATATGTAGCCTTTTCTTTGATTGTCATGTTTTATTGGAAGAGCTAATGCGTTGGCATCGATTTCTATTAAGCCTTTCTCGGTTTTCCACAATGTTATGGGTTCCGTTGTCTTTAGAACAGTACTCTCTAGCTGGTATCTATGCCATATCAATCTTTATTCCTTCTTTCAAGAAATTTAGTGATTCGTCTTGCCATTTTGTAGGCTGTTCTGCCTGGCATTGTAATCAGATAGCGTCCTCTAACTTTTTCTTGGACTACAAGGCCCGTTTCTTCGAGCACTTTTAGGTGGCTTGAAAGCGTGCTTGTTGTGATTTCTGGAAGCTTTTCCTGCAATTCGTTGATGTATTTTCCTCCGCTCATAAGTTCGTTTAATATTTTCAGCCTATGCTCATGTCCAAGCGCGCTCATGACTTCGGCTATTTTCTGTAAACTAACAGTTTCCTCTTCTCCTCGATGTGGTTCGGTTTTGTAATAGTAGCTGACGCCTCTTGGTCCGATGAAAATTGATTTTTCAAGTTCGCCATGTATGCCTTCAAAAACGCCTTCCATGACATCTTCAATATAGTCTCGCACGCGATTGCCAATGTCAATATATATGCCTCGTCTTCTGGGCTCTCTTTCTGTAACTGCTCTAAGTTGTTCTCTTAGGCTTGCAATTTCTTCTTTGAGTCTTTTCATTTCCTCTTTTATGTCTTCAGACAACCTGATTTTCACCAGCTTTAAATTCACTTTTCCTCCATTTGAATTCGATAAAAATCTAATTAAAAACGATAAATATAAACTTTACTGCGAACTTTATCAAAAAATGTTATCGGTGAGCAAAAAACGCAACCAACTTTTCGTTAACCTCATCAACACGGACAAAGCCAAAACGTTCAAACTGGACAATATCATTCACTTTAACGCTTGCACAAGCCTTTTCCACAACTCCGCTTGCAACCGTAGCGTCTGGCATGACAACTTCGCATGGAATGCCGCTTCCAAAAGGAATCCAATGAATAAGAACCGCACCCAAATTTTTCGCTTCCTCATAAGATTCACTGTGAAAAGTAGCTTCAACAAAGTCTTTACCAATGCGTTCAATTTTAAAATTAAACAACTCCATAAAACGAACCACATCCCCTTCATGAAATTTTTTCGCATCAGCTCCCGAAACATAGAACTGGGCTTCACCGTTCTTTGGCACAATTTTGAAACTTCTAAAGCCTTTTTGTGGATCGTCTGGATGAAGATGCAGCTTAACGTCAAAAATTTTCTGAACATGCTTTACAACAAGCCTAACAGGGTCATGCACGAAAAAGTATCGATTCGCCACAGAATCAACAATCTTCCTATTGTGCGCATACAAGTTTTCCCAGCTTAAAGTAATGTCCTGCGTTTTTGGTCCAACGTCCACTATTAAACGCCTAATTGCCTCTGGCTGTATGCCCCTTCGCCTCAGAGCTGCAAAAGTCGCCAGTCTAGGATCATCCCAACTCTTAAAAACACCAGCCTTAATGCCTTCCACAATCTTGGATTTGCTCAAAAATGCGCCAGTAATTTTCAACCGTCCATAATGAATCGCCTCTGGATACTTCCACCCAAAATGCTTATACATGTATTCCTGCCGAGTTTGGTTTGTCAAGTGTTCCTTTCCTCGGATAATGTGGGAAACGCCCATTAAATGGTCATCGACGCCACATGCTAGGTTATAGAGCGGCCAGACATGGTATCGGCTTCCAACACGTGGATGCGGATAAGCTTCGGTATCAATAATCCTTAAGGCTGGCCAATCCCGCACGGCTGGATTTGGATGCTGCAAATCCGTCTTGACTCTTACAACAGCTTCGCCCTCTTTATAAGCGCCATTAAGCATCATTTCCCAACGTTTCAAATGTGCTTCCGGCTTTAATTCTCGACAAGGACAAGGCTTCATGGATAAGATGTGTTGCCTAAACTTTTCCGGCTTGCACGTGCAAACATAGGCGTTTCCATCTGAAAGCAACTTCTCAGCGTGGGAATAATAAATTTCTAAACGGTCGCTTTGAATAAAATAGGCGTCTGGTTCGCAGCCTAGCCAACGCAAATCCTCCTTAATAGACTCGTAAAATTGTAGCTGCGGGCGCTTCAATTTCGGGTCAGTATCCTCGAAACGCACGTAAAACTTGCCACCATACATACGCGCATACATGTGGCAAAGAATTATAGCCCTTGCAGAGCCTAAATGTATGGCGCAGTCTGGATTCGGCGAAAAACGTGTAACCACTTGCGCATACTTATCAACGTTTGGTAATGGCGGCAGCCGCCTTTCCTCTTCAATTCTCTTCAGTAGCAGAGCCTCCGGCCAATTCTTTTCCACAATTTCCCTTTGCTCTCTCAAAGATAATTCGTTGACTTCCTTTACGATTTGAGCTACTACTGGAGAGATTTCCTTAACCAGAGGCTTCAAAAATGGTTGTTCTGCAAGCAGTTTTCCAATAACCGGACCAGTTTGAGCTTTTCCGTCATGGCCTAGGGCGTTTAACAGGGCTATTTTCCATATATTTTTTCTGAGTTCTTCGTTTCCTTTTTGGGACAAGGCTTGTCACTGTTAAATTTTTCTTTCTACAAGATAGGCGACGAAGGCTTTTAATCTCTCTTTGGCATTTGAAGAGGGCAAAAGTTTGTCGATTTCGTTCCAGCTTTGTTTAACAATTTTCTGCGCAAACTGTTTGGCGTATTCGATTGAGCCATACTTTTCCATTAAAGCAATGGCTTCATCTCTCAGTTTCTGGTCAGAAGTATGCATGTGTAAGATGTCCAGTAGTCTTTTTCTGTCCGAAGGTGTCGCCTTAGATAATGCATGAATAACCATTAAGGTTCGTTTTCCTTCCGTGATGTCTTGCCCTTTTCCACCCTTTTTTTCAGCAAATTCTTCGCTAGTCAAATCTAAAATGTCGTCCCGAATTTGGAAAGCTACGCCTATCGCTTCTGCGAACTCCCCCAACTTATCTGTTAGATCGTCGTCTGCATCAGCTAATACTGCTGCAATCTTGGCTGCCATTCGCGCCAACGTGCCAGTCTTGTAAGCGCACATTTGAAGATACTGATTTTCAGTAATTATCTCAGCGTCAGCCAAATTTTTGTGCCAAGCGATGTCCATGGCTTGTCCAAGACTTAGGTTAATCATCTCTTTAATGTAAATATCATAGATTTTGTTAATTTTTTCCGGCGGAAGTTTTGCTTTATTCTTTATGAGGGTTAGAAAGGGTAGGAAGTACATGGCGTTTCCGGCATTGACAGCGACGTCTACTCCATAAATTCTGTGGCTGCAAGGTTTTCCTCGCCTAAGTTCAGAGTTGTCCTCTACGTCGTCGACAATAATGGTGCCGTTGTGGATAACTTCTGGAATTATGGCGAACTCGATGAATTCTTCTGGATTTTTCCCCAAAGCCTCGCAGACCAAAAGAAAGAGGGCTGGTCGCCACCTTTTCCCTCCTCGGTCCAAGAATTCCCATACTGGCTCGGCAAGGGCCTTGTTTAATGCATCTAAATTGTATTCATATTTCGGTGGGTTTAAGGCGAAAACAGCGGAGTTTTTATCAAATTTTCTTGGGATGTATTTTTCTATGGTCTGGTCAATTTTTTCGGCTTGTTTTTCCAAGTATTCCTCAATTTCTTCTTTTTTCATTTCGCATTCATCCACTGTCATGTTATGTTTTCCTTCTCGCATAGAGTTCTGGTTTAAATCCCCGCATGATTAGCCATTGAGCTGTTTTCCCGGTTATCACGAGCGGCGCTTTACTTAGCTTTTTAATGGACTCTATGCCTAAAAGAAACATCGTGTTCTTTAATTCTTCTATTATTAAGCGAAGGGCTTTCTCTACATGTTCTGCGCTTTTTGTGGCTGGGTGCAAAATTGGCAAGGAAATGCTGGATAAACTTGCGCCTAAAGCCAAAGCTTTTGCCACATCAATTCCACTGCGTATTCCGCCAGAAGCGATGACTTCGGATTTAGTTGACTGGGAAACTTCTATGAGGCTTATTGCGGTAGGTATTCCCCAGTCCCAGAAGGTTTCGCCTAGTCTTTTGTGAAAATAGTTTTTAACGGTTTTTGCTCTATGATATTCTACGGCTGCCCAGCTTGTTCCACCAGCTCCAGCCACATCTATACCTTTCACTCCGATTGCCTCAAGCTTTTTTGCGTCTTCCGCGGAAATTCCGGCGCCTGTTTCCTTCACTATGACCGGGATTTCTAAGGCTTTTGTTATTTCCTCTATTTTTTGCAGGACGCCTACAAAATTTGTTTCGCCTTCTGGTTGTATAACTTCTTGCAGAGGGTTTAAGTGAATAGCCAAAGCATTCGCATCTATCATTTCTACAGCCGTTTTGGTTTCCTTTAATCCGTAGCCTTTCACGAGTTGGGAAGCCCCTATGTTTGCTATTAGAAAAGCTGTTGGCGCCTTTTTTCTTGTTATAACAAAACTTTCCTTCAGTTTTTCATCTTCAATAGCTACTCTTTGACTGCCCACTCCCATGCCTAAACCAAGCTTCTGAACAGCCTCCGCGATGGCTGCGTTAATTTTTGTTGCTTCGCTTGTGCCTCCTGTCATGGCTCCAACGATAATTGGCGCTGAAAACTCGTGATTGAAAACTTTTGTGGACAAGTCAATTTTGTCCTTGTCGATTTCGGGTAAAGCTCTGTGGACAAAGAATATGTCTTCGAACCCGGTTGTTACGTGACGTGCTTGAACGTTTTCTTCAAGGCAAATTTTTATGTGGTCAATTTTTCTTTCCTGTGTTTGATTTGCCAATTTCATCCCTTTTCTATTAATGTGCCTAAAACCCTTTCACCTTTAAGGGCTTTGAAAATATTATCGGGTTTCGCAGCGTTTACAATTATCACTGGTATTCCGTTTTCAACAGCCGGCGTCAATTCAAGAATTTTCCCAAACATGCCACCTGTGACGTCTGTAAACTTTGACTCTTCAATTTTGTGTTGCATTTTTCTCAATTCATGCAATGTTAAGTAGGGAATTAATTGTGCTGAAGAACATGTTTTTGGGTCACTTGTGAATAAGCCATCCACATCCACGCCGAAAAGAATTTTTTGCGCGCTAAATTTTGAGGCGAGGAAAGCTGTGAGTTGGTCGCCAGACAATATCGTGAAACCAATCTCTAAGTCGAGAACAGCGTCGCCATAAAGAACTGGGACGAAACCCATTTCCAAAAACTTTGTTAAAGGTTTATCTTCAAAATGTTGAATTCGACCAGACTTCGTTAAAATGAAGGATGAAGGCGCCAAGCTTACGGCTGGAATATTATGGCGTATTAGAGCGTCAACAATCAACTTGTTCAAAGTAACCATAGCTTCATGTGTCTGAGAAAAACCGATGATTTGCGACGGCGAACCACTGAAACCTTCTTTTATGGCATATTCTTTAGCCAAAGGGTGACCAAACGAGCCGCCGCCGTGAACAAGAATAAGTTTTGAAACATTGGCTTTAGAAACTTCTTTTCCTAGGCGTTCAATAGCTTCCATGTTTGGTGTAAAAGC
>JAWCNH010000022.1:0-11794 GCA_038848765.1 Bathyarchaeia archaeon | reverse complement strand
ATGCATCCGATCCATAATAAGACGTCTGCTTTGGGTGGAAAATTTTGTTTTGTAGTTTCTTTTATCCAAGAAAGCCTTTGATTAGGCGAGAGTCCGCTTGGGTTGCCTGTTTCAAGTATGTTTTTGGCAGTTGAAACAAATGTTTGTGGAGCACCATGTTTCTCTGCGATGTAACGCCTAGTGGCGATGATGACTTCGTTCACATGTAAGTCTGGAAAACATTGGGCGAAGCAGAGTCCGCATGTGCTGCAAGTGTAGAAAACGTCCACCATTTTTTCTGTTAGGGGTAACTCCTTCTTGTTTAAGGCTTTGGCGAGGAGAATTCTGCCCTTAGAAGACCACGTTTCCACATTGTTGAACGATGCTGCCACCGTGCAATAGCCACTGCATACTTCACATTGCAAGCATTTCTGAGGTGTTTCACGCATAAACAAGAATTTTAATGCCAAGGCGAAATTTCGAACCGTGCCATGACCCGAACGGTGAAGCTCTTCCACAATTTTATTCATTTCTGTAGACTGCATGAGAAACGGCCTCAGTTGCGGCGGCGATGAATCATCTAGCAAAATTGTTCCAAAGCCTAGCTTTGCGACTTGTTTTTCCTTCCCACGTGTTATTACTTGTAAGCCTTCCTTTTCTGCGAGCTTTTCCACTTCGTTTTTCTGCTGTTCCGATTCAATTTTCACTACTGCGTCTATTTTGGGGTAAACTTGTTCCCTAAAAAGGTGTTCATGAGAATAAACGTAAAGGTCTTCGGGGCTTGTTAAAACATTTCTAGAACCCACGATACGCTTCAAGTTTTCAATAACGCTGACTTTCAAAGGAAACTGCTGATTCACCTGTTTCATTGTGGCACTGCCTTTTGAGTTGAAGAATAAAAAGGTAGGAATTTAAGATTTCCGAGCATTGTTCGTCTTAAGCTGGATATGGATATATGACATCAATGCAACCAACAAGCGAAAAATTTTTGAATCAATACGATAAAAATTGTTTCTAGAGTGATGTATAAAATTCGATTCGTCCTTCTTTACATTATTCTTATCTTGGCTCTAACTGTTAGAGTAATGGAAAATTTCAACATTTTCTCGTTTACGCTTCTTCAAAAAACATATGGCTCTTCCATCGGCGAAACGCCAGAATTTCGTGGAGCATGGATTAATGTTAATGACACCTTTAGTTCTGACCCTTTGAAGGGTAAGGAAGAAATCCACAGTGCTTTCATAATGTTGAAGAATCTCACTATTAACAACATATTTTGGCTGGTTAAAGCCAGTGAAGGATACTTGTACTATAATAGCAGCATAGGTCCCGTAAGCCCTAGGTACATGTGGGATACACTTTCTGTTGCCATAGAAGAAGCGCATAAGTTTGGCATTAAACTTCACGCGTGGATCGTTGTTTTTAGAGATATGCATCTTACAGGCCAAAGACCAGACTTGGTCATGGTGGATAGTAACGGCAGGAACAACACCGAGTGGGTTTGTCCAAAGCGGAAAGAAGTGCGAAATCGTCTATTCAGTCTGGTAGAAGAAATAGTTTCCAACTACGATATTGACGGCGTTCATCTCGACTATATCCGGTATCCAAACTCTTCATTTTGTTACTGCAAGGAGTGCTGTGAACAATTTACTAGCGAAACAGGTATAGACCCCATTAAAGACCCGCAAAATCCTTTGTGGGTGGAATGGCGGTGCAAGCAAATTTCAGAGTTCGTAAACAGCACGTATGTTTTGGTTAAAAGTTTAAAGCCTCATGTTAAAGTTTCAGCGGCAGTCATACCTAATCCTCTTACAGCGAGAAACGAGAACTTCCAAGATTGGAAAAAGTGGAAAGGAAACGGCTTCATAGACTTTCTTATTTTAATGACCTATCCAGCATTATCTTCTTCTGGATTCAGAGATTGGTTAAAAAATATTATTGGACTTACAGAAAATATAAATCATATTTATGCGGGCATTGGTATATGGTATATAAACGCCACGCTTCTGTTAGAGCAAATAAAAATCACACGAATCTTAGGCTTTCAAGGGCATGTGCATTTCCGCTATCATCCAAACTATTTCTCATTGGACAAAATCGAAGTCCTCAAAAAAGCCTATAGCGATACGTCTCCACCAATCATCAGCAAGCCTTTCCAAAATCCTCCAAAAGAAAATGTTTCGCCATTCAAGCAAGTAACAGTTTACGTTAACGTAACCGATGTAGAAAGCGGAGTCCAAGAAGTGATTCTTTCCTATAAACTAAATGATGCCTCCACATGGACAGATATCACAATGGAAAAAACAAACGCAGATACATACATGGGGAGAATCCCAGGCTACAGAGCTAAAACAAAAGTGCAGTACAGAATAATAGCGTATGACAATGTGGGAAATAAAGCCGAAGAAAACAACGCGGAAAAATACTTTTCTTATATTGTTATTTCAGAAAATCTTTTGCATCTCATTTTTTGGGTAGTCTTTGGGACCGTTGTTATTGTTTTGGCTCTCTTCTTAGGATGTAAGCTTAAGAAAAGACAAAAACAAATATTTCCAAAAGAAGGAGAAGGAATAACAACAGTTCATAATCCTTTGCTAATGCAGCCCACCACACATAACAAGGTTTATTAATTTCGAAAATTTTATAGACGCACACTCACGGTGCATAACCAGCATTGTCCTTTGAAATTCAAGAACTGCCAGACGTCATAAAAATAATTATACTTCTAAGCGTTCGCAAAGATGTTGAAGTGAATAAGAGCCTGCTTAAACGTCGGGTTGATAAATACTGTGCTGGTTATGTTTGCGTGGAAAAGGAAGATTTTGAAAAGGCATTAAAAGAAATAGCCAATGAAGGATTAATACATAATCGGAATGGGAAAATTTTATTGACCGAGAAGGGCACCAAGCTTTCCGAAGAATGGAAAAGCCTACTCTTAAAAAGAGAGCCAATAATGGAGTTTGTGGCTGGCTTAACTGATGGTTCCATCACTGGCTTAGTGATAATCCTTTCAGCTTTCTTGGCTGGTTTAACAACCCGCGTAACATTGTTTGCCGCTTTCCTAACTTTGGCGTCAGTAGCCATAACCAACTTTTCCAGCTTTCTCCTTGGTGGGAAAACAGAGGATATGGCGGATTTAATGACATTGAAAACTTTGATGGACCACAGCCTAAGCGACATCCCAGACAGGGAGGAAAGGGACAAATCTTTGAGGCTTGTTAGGCAATTGTTCACGCTTTTACGAGGAGAAATAAGTCGCTCAAATCTTGTCTCAGCCATAATCTGTGCAACAACAACTTTCCTTGCTGGCAGCATACCTACCATAGCCTATCTGGTTTTACCAGAACCCTTCCACCTAATTCTATCGCTTGCCATAGTCTGCATCACGGTAGGCGTGTTTTTGGTTCACTACCGCTCGAAAAGAACAAAGGTTCATTGGAAAATCACATTGATGGAAACAGTTGCAATAGTCATAATAGCTGTCGCTGCTTCGCTTTTAATTGGTAGAATTTAAGCCCAGTTTGCAGAGAATCTCCTTCAAGAATTTTGCTGGCGCATTAGTGCGGATTCCTCTACTATTGAAATGTGTAGGCGATGCTTTGAAGCCCGCCTTTTCCAATTCATTCATAACCTTGTCTAAAGCCGGCGTGGGTATGCCAAGTTTATCGCAGAATTTGTCAACAACAAAATACGTGGCAGACGCATTCGCCTCTTCTCTGGCATGAGACAACAATTTATGAATCCTTTTTGCCTGCGCGAAAAGCTTTTCTTCAGTTTCTTTCTCCATGGCAACGCAGAAATCAGCATCCAAAATTTTCCCCAGCCATAACGGACCAGCATAATTTAAAGTGAATCCGCATTGGCTGCACTGCTTTTGAGCTGAAAACAATTCTTTCATTGTTTCTCTGTGAAGGCAGTTGAAGCAATGGAGCACGTAGCCCATGTTTTGAAGGCTTTTGTCCGCCTTTCTTGCACCGTAATGGATGATGGCATAAACGCGAATGTAATGGTCTGTGCAGTGGCTGAATAAAACTTCTATTCCAATGTCATGTTTGGCTGCGATGATTGCCAAACAGCCAGCTAAAAGGCGAACCGCGAGTTCATGGCAATACTCAGTCCTTAAAGGTTTTCCACCATACTTGCGTAAACAAGCCTTTGGGTGAACCCCGCATAAGGGCGCCATGTCCGTTGCAGTTAAAGCCAAAAGCCCACCGTCGCAGAGCGCCCTCACAGCCGAATCTAAGTAGGGCACTGGAGAACCAAAAGGGTCCAAATCGATGAAGTCAAATCTTTTGTGCGGAGCCCCATGCTGCGCTAAAAGCAGATTAGCGTCCATGTTTTTCACAGTTACCTTTTTTGTTAGGCGGTTTTGTTTCACGTTGAATCTGGCAAGCTTAACAGCTTCAGAGCTAATGTCGTTTAAAACAACCTTCCTAACCCCTTCAACTTCTAGGGCGAATCTTATGCCTCGCAGTCCACAGCCAGTCAGCGGTTCGCATACAAAGAGAGGCTTGCCAATTTTTTTCTGAAAGGCTTGTAGGGCTAAGACTGCCAAGTCCCTATTTAATTCCATCACAGGATTATAGAAAACCGGAGCCTTTGAGGGAGCGTATTCCCAAACCTTTTTCACGAAAGCCTTAAGCTTAGGAACTGAAACTTTCGCCTTGCCTTCAACAATGGTTTCTGTTGGAAAATCAAAACTCAAATTCATTCTCCCTTGAAACACACCTTAAGCCTCATAAAATAATTAAACTATTTTAAGAATAGTCTATTGGCAAGGTGAAATAGACGAAACGACTCATATTCCTCACAGGAACTCCAGGCGTCGGAAAAACCACCGTTTTGGTTAGGGCAGCGGAAGCTTTGAAGGCGGAGGGCTACAGGGTTGGAGGCATGACGAGCCGAGAGGTTCGGGAAAGAGGAGTTCGTGTAGGCTTTGAAATAACCGACTTCGACACTATGCATAAGGGTTGGCTAGCCCATGTAAATCAGCCTTCAGGTCCACAAATAGGAAAATATCGAGTCAACTTGAAAGATTTAGACGCTATAGGGGCTAATGCAATATTAAATGCCGTAAAAAACGCAGATATAATCCTCATCGACGAGATAGGCCCCATGGAATTGTTCTCGCAGAGTTTTAAGGAAGCTGTAGAACAAGCCATAAACAGCCAAAAACCCATCATAGGCACAATACATTTTAAGGCTTCTCACCCGCTAATTAGAAAAATTAAAACCAACGAAGACGCTGAAATCTTTGAAGTTACCTATCAAAATAGGGCTGTATTGCATGATGTTGTTGTTGAAAAGGTTGTCCAATACCTAAAAAGGTTATTTTGCTGCAAGGCTTAATGAATGAATGGATGAAGGCGTGAACATGCGCATAGCGGGTGTAGACGACGCTGGGAGAGGCTCAATAGTAGGTCCATTGGTCATCGCGGGTGTCCTTTTCGACGAGAAAGACTTGCCTAAACTTGTGGATTTGCATGTGAAGGATTCTAAGCTGCTTTCTGCCCAGAGACGGGAGAGGCTTGCGGTGGAAATAAAGAAATTAGCCATCAAATACCATGTCATAAAATTGACGCCTAAGGAAATTGACAAGGTAGTTGAAAGCAAAAGGAAACTCCACAAGCTAAATCGGTTAGAAGCCCAAGCGATGGCACAAGTGATAGAAAACTTAAAACCAGACATAGCCTACGTAGACGCTTCTGACGTGCTAGCAGAACGTTACAAACAACACCTTCAAGAATGCCTAACCTTCCCAGTTCAAATAGTATCAGAACATAAGGCAGACAGAAAATATCCAATCGTTTCTGCAGCATCAATAATTGCCAAAGTCGAGCGAGACAAAGCCATCAAAGAATTAGAAGAAAAATTCGGCGAAATTGGATGCGGATACCCCACAGACCCGCAGACAATAAGTTTTCTTCAAGAATGGCTAGAAAAATATGGGTCTTATCCAGATTTTGTGCGTAAATCTTGGAAACCAGCGAAAAAGTTGAAGACTAGGCGTGAAGGAAAGCAAGTGAGGCTTTGCTAGAGCATAGTGAAAAGTTCTTCTGAAGTCTTTATCTTCATCAAATCTTCTTGGCTTATGGAGAGAATATCATTGTTCAAAACCTTTTTCCCATCAGTAATCAAAATGGGCTGAAACTCTACAATTCTGCTTACGCTGACGATTTCCGTAGCCCTCTTGTCCATGTCCCGCTCTTTCTTATGCGCAATTCCGCCAATGATTTTAAGTTCTTTATTTGGATGTTTAGCCATAAAATCGAAGGGCGCCTTACCAACAGAAGTGACAACAAAGTTAAACTGGGAAAGTTTTCTCAAAACCTTCTGAATCAACGACTGCTTAATCATCATCCCATGCCTCGCGATTACACGCCTCGCCCTTGCAAAAAATCCGGTATCCCCCGGTGCAGACTGGAAAACGTCGATGGGCTGTACTAGGGGCACTCCGAGAATCCATTCAAGCTTGTAGGCGACTGAAACCGAAGCCTTCGCCATGCCCTTTTCATAACCATAAAGAGTCCGCCTAGAAATTCCAATCATCTCAGCCATTTTACCCACAGACAACCCAAGCTTCTGCCTTCTTTTCTTAATCAGGTCACCATCCAACCTAACATAATATCCACCGGGACCAGCCCCAATCAGAGGATACATTTTTTCGACAACAATGTCCCGGAAGGTTTTCGGCGTTAAGGCATAAATGTCATACCGCGAGTAGACTGTGTCGTCTTCTAAAGGTTTGTTGCGGGCTTTTTCTCCAATGATTAAGGGCACGGCGGAAAAATATGACGAAATGGTTTGGAGTTCAAAGGCGTCGCAGAAAGAAGTGCTTCCTATGTTTGTCTGAACTTTGAAGAGGGCAAGCTGCTTTTCTCTTCGGGCTGCAATGTCGAAGCAACTTGGTCTTGAACAACATTTTTCTGAAACATCAAAACCAGCCTCCTTCAAAATGGACTCCATAACATCCAGCACTTCTGTTCTCTTCATCACACCTCTCCATCCATTAAAACCATTTAAAGGGTCTGATATAAACCTACTCCATGCTTTACACTTCACATCCATAAGTTAAACGCTTGAAATAAATTAAAAGTGAAATTTTAACGCCAACGCGCCACTATCATGGCATGAGCCCTATCGTAAGGCTCCAAATGCACAACTTCTTCTATATGGAAACCACGCGCTTTTAACGTGTTAATCTCTTTCTTATATACTTCAGAAGGCTCTTTAGTCACGTCAATGCTTTGCGCTTTAATAGCCAACATGACCCAGCCTTCTCTTGAAAGAAACATGTCCGCGTTGTCAGCCAAAATCTTAGCTTGCTCAGGCTGTGCTACGTCACAGTAAATGTCGTCAACCTTTTCTACAAACATGGCATATCTCTCCGGAAGCCTAGCGTCTTCCAAAATAGGCGACATGTTAGGGCGAAACATGGACACATTGTTGGTTAATTCTCTTATGGCTCTAGCCGCAAACTCAACGCAGTATACATGACCAGACTCGCCTACAATGTCAGATACGTGACTTGCGGTTGTTCCAGAAGCAGCCCCCAAATACAATACCTTATGCGAAGGCTTAATGGGAACAATTTTCAAATCCTTTAAAATGGCGGCAGCAAGCTTGCTGCGATAAGGGTCCCATAATCTATACTCCACACCTTCATAGCGAATAAGCCGTTCGCCATATACGTTTCTTCCTGGGGCTAAATTTTTAGTGGCGAGTTTCTGTGAACCATCTTCAAGCATCGCAATATAAATACCTAGAAAATTCGGGTGCGGAGTAACTTTAACGCCCACGTCTTCTTCTCCCTGTTTTTTTCGGTTCTATCTTTTTATAGGGTGGTTCTTCATATTTCTCTTGAATTTCTCTTGTTCTCTTTTCTAGGTTTGAAGCCAATTCGTCACCCATGTATTTGCCGCCGAAAGCGTCAGCGCGGGCGGCTATTGCAAGTTTCCCAGCCAAGGCTCTCGCAATTTTTCCTCTCTGCCATTTCTTGGCGTCTCTGAGCATGGCGTGTTGAAAGATTATTCCATGTTTAGGCGGTCTTGTCCCGGTTTTTAATGCCCTAAACAAGGCTTTTTCAGCGCCTAAGACTTGAATTGTGCTGGCTGGTTTTTTGGCAAGGTTGGCAAGTCCGCCGGTTAATGCGATGAGACGGGCGCCCAAGAAGGAGCCAACCAATGCTCGAACGTTAGGCGCAACTTCTTCCATGGCGAAGTCCACATATTTCTCTAACGCTTGTCTCCTCTCATAGAGTTCTAGAGCCATTTTGCAAAGGGCTTGAATCTCCTTTATGTCGTCTTGGTTAAGTTCTGCACCCATGGATGTTTGGGCTGCTTCCACAATTTTCTTAACTTGAGATTCTGGCAGTCCTTGTTTTTCCAAGTTTTCCTTAGAGAAGTTTTCTCTCGCTCCCAAATTGGAAACTATCCGAGCATAGGTTTCATGCTTATCTACGAGGCGATTTAACTCTGGAAAATGAAGCCCATACCATTCCCGTATTCTTCCCATGAAAAGATTTGCAGTCTTGTCCAAATCGTCAATGGTTTGGATGGCTTGAATGATAAGTAGGTCTCTTTTCTCCACGGCTTTTTTAACTCGCAGTTTCGTTAGTTCCACAGAAACTTTGTGAACCCACTCCCGAAACTGCTCTGGACTTTCGATAAAACCCAAGTTAATGGCTATTTCTCCCATCCTTTCACGCAAAAATTTTCCAGCCTCCGAAGCCTTCACAGTTTCAGCTTCAACCCCGAATTTCTCGCCAATGTTTGCTGCGAGACTGGGATTCTCGAAAAGGAAGTGTCTGCAACCTTTCTTTTTCAAACGTTCCACAAGAGCGCCTAATTCCTCCGTGAGTTTTCCGTTTTCCAATTCCAGGATCTTAACTGCAGCAGAAACTGCGTTTTTAGGAAACAATGCGAAGTCGGCTACAATGTTGTTTTCTTTGAAGGCTAACAATCCAAAAGGACTTTCCAACACCGTAATTTTCAAACATTTTCCTCCATCATCGACTTCTCAGCTACAACCGTTCTAGCCTTTATAAGAATTTAAACTATTTTGTTAATTAAGATTCTCTCCACCGAGACTTCATTAAAGTTAATACCAAAACAATAACGGTAACGACAAGAAGTGTTATCCATCTAGCGACAACATTCTCGAAAGAATAAGGGGCTAACCCCAAAGTTATCCTTATAAGGCTTGCAACATTTGATGTGGGAATCAACTGCGATATCCAGCTTAATTGCCCAAGCATTTCCTCTGGATAATACACGGGTGGAAGGAAAATCAATCCAAATCCTAAAATGTTTGATAAATTGTTAAGCATGTAAGGTGAAGCTTTCTGCAAATAGGTTGATATGAAAAAACCTATTATGCTCATGCAAAGCCAACAAAGAATCAAGGGCATAAACATGAAAGCCAAAGAGACTATACCTATGTTTCCAAACCATGAGATCATACATATAAAGAAAAACAGTGCTGGAAGTGATACAAGCAAGGGTGCAAGAGCAGCACCTATAGCGTAGGAAATTGGGTGTATGGGCATTGCTACAAACATTTCTCGGATTTTTACATATCTATCCCATGCGACATCTTGTATTGCAGACATCAATCCAAGAAAACTAACTGTAGAAACCATGGCTCCGATTAATCCATGAATTAAAAGTTCGCCTCTACTGAAAAGCACCATAAAAAACAGGGGCAACGCGTTTATCATTCCGATAATTATTAGAAGAAGAGGGTTTCGCCTTATGTCTGGATAGGATTTCATCCAAGCAATTGTTAAAGCATCTTTAAGGAATTTCATTTCGCACCTCTCCTACAAGCTTGACAAAAATATCCTCTAATGTAATTGGCGCTGTTTCAGCCCTTCCATCTTTTTTAAAAACTCTTTCTATCAAAGACAAGGCTTCTTCCTGTGTTTTGACGTAAACTATGGTTTTGTCGCCAATTTTAGCTGAGTTATAACTTGAAAGAAACTCATGGTCGCCATCGACTACTATCCGAAATCTTTCCTCCACAAGAGTTTTAATTTCCTCTGGGCTTCCACTTGCAATTATTTCTCCTTTATTTAATATGGCAAGTTTATCTGAAACCATTTCGGCTTCCTCCATTATGTGGGTTGTTAAAAGTATGGTTTTCCCATCTTTCACCATTTCTCTTAAAACCGCCCAAACTTTTCTCCTCGCCACAGCGTCTAATCCGCTTGTAGGCTCATCTAGCATAAGAAGCTCTGCTTCGGAGGAAAGTGCAGAAGCAATAATAGCTCTCTTCTTTTCTCCTCCAGAAAGGCTGGAACAAGGACGATTCCTTAGTTCCCAAAGTTCAACTGCTTTTAATGCTTTTTCCGCAGTTTCTTTGGCTTTCTGGCGGTTTATACCTCTCAGTTTGGCAAAGTAATATGCGTATTCCCAAGGAGTGTAAATACCATAAGTTGCTACATCTTGTGGAACCACAGCTATTAGTTGACGAACCATTTCAGCCTCCTTAACCACATCATAGCCGAAAACGTAAGCTTCTCCAGAGGTAGGCATCAATTGCGTCGAAATTATCCTCAAAAAAGTTGTTTTTCCTGCGCCGTTAGGTCCTAAAAGAGTGTAGAGCCCGCCTTTTTTAACGTTTAAACTTACCTTCTTAAGAGCCTCAATGTTTCCCTTGTAAGTTTTTGAAAGCTCAGTCACAAACACCGCACTATCTTTCATGAATGCCATTCTTCCTTATTCTTGTTCGTCCTACTAAGCCCCTGCCAGCTTCAATAATTCTCGAATTTCTGTGAGCAGTTTTTTCATTTCGTTTAGGCGTTTCCGCATTTCTTGAACAGCTTCTTCGTCAGAAATTTTCTGGTATTTGAGCTCTTCTTTCAAGATTTCATTCTCCTGCAGTTTTCAGAAGCTCTCGGATATCTTTGAGAATCTCTATTATGTCGTCTAATTCTTCTAATGTAGCTCTTTGATGGGTTCTCATAAGTTCAAGTCTTTTCTTTTCTGATTCGCTTAAACCCTCAATTTCTTGTTCGCCGAGGGGTCCAGTAACGATGCCAAAAAATCCAAGTGTTCCAGCCATGATTATGGCTGCAAGGGAAAGAAGGGTTGTGCCTATCCAGTTGAAATTATGGTAAACCGAAAAATACACGCATGCAACTGGGGTTCCGAAGCCTAGGGCTGTTATGGAAATTATAAGTAATGTGGATGTTTTCACCATTTAGTTTCGCTCCTTTGAGAAGAGTCTGCCAATTTCTTCGGGTGTGATTAGTAACTTGAACTCGGCTGGTGCATAATACTTTATGGTTGGAAGCCCTTCAGCTTTTTTCTTTTCCTTTATTTCCTTTATCAGCCCAAGTTTTTTCAGAGAGTTAAGATGAAGGTGTGCGAGTGGGTAAGGTAGATTGAGTTGTTTAGCAAGCGCATAAAGATGTGTGGGTTTTTGGTTAAGAAGGGCGATTATTTTGAGTCTTGTAGGATTCGCTAATGCTTTCAAAATTTTCACCATCCTTTCACTTTCATGCACATTCACTTGGTTCTCTCCGAGATTATATGTAATATTTTTTTTATATATAAGTTTTTTCTTATACACACACTTTAAAGCTAAAGCCGTAAAACAGACGGTGAGAAAATGCCCTCGTTAACAGTGGAAATAGCAAGCTTGCAACTTCGTAATCCAGTTATGTCTGCTGCTGGAATTTTAGGCATTACAGCCCAAAGCTTGCTAAAACTCGCAAACGTCGGAGCAGGAGCCGTAGTAACAAAGTCAATCAGCCTAAAACCATCTTCAGGCTATCCAAATCCAACGATAACGCAAGTAAACTGCGGCTTCA
>JAWCNH010000021.1:0-12625 GCA_038848765.1 Bathyarchaeia archaeon | reverse complement strand
AGGTGAACTTGATGAAATTGGAATTTCAGATATAACGCTTTCAGGCGGCGAACCATTTTTAAGGAAAGACATTTGGCTGATAATTGGTGAATTACATAAAAGACAAATTCCTTTCACCATATATACAAATGCTACATTGCTAGATGTCGAAGTCGTTGAAAAACTTGTAAACCACAAGGTTAAATCAATTTCAGTAAGCCTAAATGGCGCCACAGCCGAAACCCACAACTTCGTCCAAAATGCTTCAACTTTTAACCTTGTGTTAAAGGCGATAAAACTGCTTAAAGAGAACAACATCAAGGTTCAAGTCCTTTTTACCTTGATGAAAATAAACGCGAAGGAAACAGATGATTTAATCAAGTTGACACGAGAGCTTGATGTGGATTCATTATGCATTTACCCTTTCTATCCGGCTGGGAGAGGGAGAGAAAACCTGCAATATTTGGAACTTGACGCCAAAATCGCCCGTGACATCTTAACAGAAGCTGTTCAAAAAAACAACGGAAAACCACCGACAATTTATGTCGGAGGCTGCCTAAGCCGACATTTCTCTCCAACAAAAAAACACTCATTAATCAAAGGAGCGCCATGCGCCAAACTTATGGCATTAGTCACCGCTGATGGACATTTACGCCCATGCAATTTTCTGCCTTTCAGAACTAGGCATGGAGTGAAGGAAAAGAAAATAGCTGAACTTTGGAATGAGCCGCTTTTCGAAAATATCCGAGACTGGAACAAATCTGCACCGCCAGAATGCTCAAACTGCGAACATATTCACCTCTGTTTTAGTTCTTGTTTAAGCATGCACTTGGACATGTTGGATTCTAACTTTAAGGCTACGCTTGAAAGCCTTGCGGACAAATGAGAGAAACTGCATAGTCTTCTAATTCATGCGTTCATTTGCAAAACATAGAGGTATTCATCGCCGTAAGGATTGTCCAAAACATCCTTAGGAACAGTTGCGACTTTGCGGAAACCTTTCTTTTCATATAAAGCTCTAGCAGCAGAAAATTCTTCGGTGCTTCCAGTAAACAACATAACTTTCCTTAGTTCCGCCCCAAAACGTCGGTAATATCTTTTCATTTGCCCAACAGCGTGGTCAACAAGCTTTTCGCCTACCCCTTTTCTCCTTTCTCCCGATGCAACCCACAACTCCAAGATTTCAGCCAATCCGTTTTTCACAGATTCCCTCGGAAACCATGCTAGCACGCCTATTAGTTTGCCATCTTTCCATGCACCAGAAACCCATCCATTGTCCAAAAATCCGCCATAGAAAGCTTTCACCTCTGCCCTAGAAGCATATACGCCCTCATAAGCCTTAAAAAATTCCTCTTCAAATCTGCGCGTAACGACCCGGATTAACACATTCAAATCGATCACCTACACAAAACTTTGCAGAAACATCAATTAAACATCAACTATAACTGTTGGGTATTTTATCAATTCGCTTCTTTCCCATCTCTTTTACTCCACAGCCTTTAATGTTTATTTAGCGCCGGGGGTGGGATTTGAACCCACGTGGCCCTTTCGGGCCACAGGCTGTTGGGCAGTTTGCGTAGTCTCCAGGCCTGCTCCCTTCCTGACTAGGAGACCCCGGCATGTTTTGTTTCATGTTTAATTTGGTTTTTTTGGTTTATTATGGTTTCTAAGTGTTTGTGCTTGAGAAGGTTATATGTTGGATTTTGAATGTGTGTGGGAAAATGGATCGCCTATGGAGCCTTTGATTTTAGGCGCCATCGCCTTCATGGTAAGTTTGTTGCTCCTATATGTTGGCGCTAAGAAAACATTGCAGGGAGCCGTTTGCTTAGCTTACAGCCTATGTATTAATAAAGTGGTTGCTGGAACTGTTGTTGTGGCTTCTATTACTGCATTGCCAGAGCTCATGAGTTCGCTTGTGGCGGTTTTTGGGAATCTTCCCATTTAGCACTTGGGAATCTTATAGGCTCGAATATTTACAATGTGCCATTAATTGTTGGGTTATGTGGTTTAATAAGAGAGTTTAAGATGAAAAATTCTTTGGTTGTGACTGAAAGCGCTTTTATGATTGGGCTTAGTTCGCTTTTTGCCCTAAGCATAATCTTAACTGGTGAAGTTACATGGTGGGTGGGTCTCATTTTCTTATCTGCATATTCGCTTTTCATTTATTATTCTATTTTAGAAAGTCAAACAACAGCCATGAGAGGAATGGAAATGGCAATCCAAGAACGGCTTTAGTTTATATGATTTTTGGTGGCGTTGTTCTTTTAAGCGGCACTGTATTGCTTGTCCGCAGCGCTTTACTCATAAGCGAAGCTTTTGGTTTGAAGGAGTTTTATGTTGAGCTCACAATAACCGCAGTGGGATGCATCGTTCCAGAAGCTGCAGTTTCCATATTCGCTGCTTTACAAGGAGAACAAGAAATTTCCATTGGTAACGTTATTGGAGACAACATCATAACAATCACTTTGGTTTTCGGCTTGGTTGCCATAATAGTTCCGCTTGGCATTCCTTTGATGTTGCGCTTCTGGAAATCCTCGCAACCGTGCCGTTCATGGTTCTTGTCACGGTTCTTTTGCTTTTTATGAGTATGGCTCATCAAAAGGTTACTAGACCATTGAGCATCTTAATGTTAATTATCGCTGTAATAAGCTTCATAGCCCAAACAATTTTACTAGCATAAAGAGAGACAAATTAGGGCGGTTACTATTTTAAACTTCATTTCATTATAACTATAAATGGGGAGCGTTGGAGAGAGTGAATAAGAAGTATTCTACGGTTGTGTTTGGAGTTTTAATGTCGCTGGGCATGTCCTTCGTCATGTCTCTAGTTCTTACTTTGATTAATTTGGGGTTTGTTTCTGGATTTTTTGAGAAGTGGATTCGTGCTTTTTTGGTTGGTTTTGTGGTAAGTTTTCCGACGTCTGTGTTGTGGATTCCAGTTGTGAGAAGGATTGTGGATAGGTTGACTGGTTGAGTTTATTCTTGCTTTTTTGTTAGGAACACGCGGTAGCCGCTTTTTCTTGCGAGGATTTCGGCGTTTCCGAAAGTGTTTTCTAAGAGTAAGCGCAGTGTTTTTCCGCCTATTTTTGACCTGACAACGATTTGGAACAGCCCATGCTTGTTTAAGTGTTTTGGTGCTTCTGTGATTATTAGCTTGACAATTTTCATGCCAGCGCTTATGGGTGGATTCGAAAGAATCGTGTCAAAGCATCTGTTTTCTACTGGTTTATATAGAAAGCCATGTCTCACTTCAACATTTTTTTCCACATTGTTTCTTTTGGCGTTTTCTAGGGCTAGTTTGACGGCTCTTTTGTTTACATCCACTAGAATTACATGCAGGTTTGGGCGGAAGGAAGCGGCTGCTATCCCAACTGGGCCGTAGCCGCAGCCTAGGTCTAAAAGGAAGCCTTCTTCTGGGAGAATCATGGATTCGATAAGCAGGCGAGTTCCGATGTCTATGTGGGTTCGTGAAAAGACGCCTGTAGAAGTGACGAATTCAAAGAGTTTTCCGCGAAGATACGTAGAAATTATGCCAAATTTTGGTTTGGCTTTTGGCTGTCTCGAAAAATAATGGTTCACCGTTTTTTCCTTGAAATTCATGAAGCGGTTGCCTCGGTTAGGTGGTTTTTTGCCATGCTTTTGGGTAAACTCCTCTGGGCATTAGGACTCTTTTTGTTTTGGCGACTAGTCCGTGGCTCATTTCTAAAATTTTTTCCGTAGATGTTAAGGCGTTTGCCAATGCGACGGCTTCGCCTTTTAGGGTGAAGATGGCAACTACGTCTTGTGGGTTAATGTTTGTTTCTATGGAAACTATGCCTGGCGCTGCCAAGTTTGCGCCGTGGCAGATTGCGTCGACTGCGGAGTCTCTTATGTAGATTTTCGGGAGCAACTGCAATGCTTTTTCCATGGGTTGTATAAATTTTCGGAGGAGGCTTTCGTCTTGGGTTTCTTTCCATTTTGCGAACAAATAGGAAACTTCGTGTAGGGTTACTAGGTTTTCGTTTTCTGAGAACGGGCCTGCTCTTGTTCGGCGGAGTTCTTGCATGTGGGCTCCGCAGCCTAGGGCTTCGCCCATGTCGTAGCAGAGTTTACGAATGTATGTTCCGCCTTCGCATCCAACTTTGAAAAGCACGTTTCTGCCATCCATTTCCAAGAATTCCATGTAGTAAATGTTTCTTGTTCTGAGTCTCCGTTTTACTGAAGCCCTTAAGGGTGGGCGTTGATAGATTTTGCCTTGAAATTCGTTCATGACGGCTTTCATGCGGTTTTCACTTGTTTCAGCGTGGAGTCTCATGACGCAAACGTATTCTTTGCCACTCAGGAGAAGGGCTTGAATTATTTTTGTTGCTTCTTCGAGGGCTATGGGCAAAACTCCTGTGACTTTTGGGTCAAGTGTTCCGCCGTGTCCAGCATGTTCAAGATTTAAAATGCGTTTTGTCCATGCTGTGACTTCGTGGCTTGACGGTCCAGAAGGCTTGTCTAGGTTGATTATGCCGTATTTTATGTGGTCTTTTATTGGGCGTTTGTTTGGGTCGCAGCCATATTTGGGGTTTGTTTCTTCTTCAGCTTTCACAATTAGTTTTCTTTCGATTTTCCACGGAGGAATAATTGAGTGCATGGCTGTTCTATTTATAAGGGGGTATAAGGTTAAAAGAGTTAGGCTAAGGGAAGCGTAGGCTTTATGTCTGTTTTCATTTGTTCCAGTTTTCCAGCCGCTTTTAGGGCTTCTAGGATTTCTTCGTCGCTTGCGCCTCGTTTTATGTCGATTTTTTCTGGAGTAGGCTCAATGTGGTTTATGTTGACTCGTCTCCTTTTTACGCCATTAACATTTTTAGGTCCAGTAACCAACACGAAGTTTTTGTCTATTACATCCACAATTATGCATTTTCGTCCAGCTTCCCGTCCAGCGATTTTTACGCAAATTCGTCCAACTTCTATGGCTGGCAACTTGGCTCCTCCGACAAAGTGAATTTTGCTGTGAAAAATATGATACGGAGTATTTATAGCTTGCCAAAGATGTAAGATAGTTCCAGCTTCCTTTATATGTTGGGAAAACTCATTTGTTGTTTAACTGAGCATGAAAGGGTTTGGAGGAAACATCATGAAAGCAAGCTTGTTTGCTTGTCTTCTGCTCTTCTTGATGGGCCTAAGCTTGTTCACCTACTGTGTTCAGGCTCAACTTGAATTGCAAGCAAAGGGCAACGGCTTTAGCTTGTGGTATCCAGAAAGAGCGGTGCCGAAAGGTTATGCAACTGGAATCATTTCGTCGCCTCCGCCGCCAAGCAACAGATGGGCGTTGATTATAGGCATATCAGACTATTATGGCACAGCTAATGATTTGCAATACTGCGATGATGACGCCAGAGACTTTTACAACGCCCTGGTCAACAAATATGGCTACTTGGAAAGCCACATTACAATGTTAATCGACGGGCAAGCCACAAAAGCGAATATTCTCTCAGCCATAAGCTGGCTTCGAGACAATGAAGGACCAGGCGACGAAGTCATATTCTTCTATAGTGGGCATGGAACCTACAGCACTTACGATGTGGATGGCGACGGCGAACGAAAAGACGAGTGCATCATTCCTTGGGAATGCAGCTCAAGCTTTCTCATTTGGGACGGAAACCTAAAAACAGAATTCTCGACTTTCGAGTCTACACGCATGTTGTTCTATTTTGACAGTTGCTATGCAGGCGGCATGACGGACTTGGCTGGAAACGGCAGACTAATATGTATGGCTAGCAAGGAAACACAGACTTCGCTTGAAAGCAGCACATGGAAAAATGGGCAGTTCACTTATTACTTTGTGGACCAAGGCATGTTAGCTGGAAAGGCGGATGCAAATGCTGATGGGCTGGTTACATGCGAAGAAGCCTTCGACTATGCAAAAGCAAAATGCTCAAGACAAACGCCCACAATAAGCGACAACCTCACAAACGACATGCTACCCTAACCAAAACAACCTATTCCCTTTTTCTTTGAAAGCTAAAACTTACGAACCACATGGAAAAAGCCTATTTCCTTCCGTGAAAAACTTGTCTATGACGAGGGATATTGTTTGGAAGACTTCTTCCGAGCTTAGTTTATTCACATCCAAAATCATGTCGAAAGGAGACAAATCCTCGCCTAAAAGAAAGCCGTAAAGCTTCTTGTAAATTGCTTTTGTTTTCCCATCCTTTTCTTTCAGCGTTTTTAACGCTTCATCAATTGTTAACCCATCCCTTCCAGCCAAACGTTTTGCTCTCACTTCTTCCGATGCTTCTAACCAGATTTTGAAGCTTTTCAGCTTTAGCAACCAAGGCATTGTCCAACTATCCAATACTACGCCGCCCTCTTTCGCCCATTCCAACAATTTCTCGTCAACCTTCCTATCAAAAGACGGGTTTTGCATTCTCTCGTTAAGAAAACGCATCCCCTCTTCTGTTTCCCACCACCCCATCTTGGATGGATTGTATCCAGCTTGAACCGCCAAAGCTTTCAAGGCATCTCCGCCAGAATAATATTTAAGCCCGTATTTTTCCGCAAGTTTTTTCGCAACCGTGCTTTTACCACAGCCAGTCATTCCGCTAATACAAATTATCAATTTCCTTCTTTTTTCACTCATACGACTATTTCACCCGTTAAGAAAGGCTTCTAACAGCCTCTTTTAACATGTCTTGGAGACACGTGTGACAGAGTTGCCCACCATACATGCGCTTGATTCTTCGCTGAGACATCGAAAGCTTACGCAACTCACTAGAGCTCAAGCGTGGAATTCCAAAAAGAATGCGACTGCAACGGGAACACCGCAAATACCCCTGTTTCTCCTTTTCATAATGTATAACACTTTTCCCACCTGGCAACTTCAAATAAACCCTTTTTCTGCTCCTTGTTCGCAAAGAAGGTCTAGGCATTATTCTTCCGGCGCCCCCATTCCCACATTAAACATTCTCGAAAAGACTGTGCTGAAAAAGAGGGAACAAAGAAAATACCAAAAGAAAACGGTTAACCAGCCAACTCCAGGAAGAAAAACGACAGGGTTGGCTCCATACAAGCCTATGAGAAGCTGCCAAATGAGAAGGAAGGGAATGAAAAATATTAAAGAAACCTTCATTGACTGCTTAAACATTTTAGACTGAAGTTGCAAAATCCTCTTCTGCTGTTTTTGCAGTTTCTCCAGAAGCTTCTTGTCGCCGCTACGCCTAGCCTTGTTAAATTGAGAAGTCCATTCGTTAATTTCTTTTCTCCATGCGCTTTGCTGTTCCGGATTGGTTAAGAGACGGTTGGCAAGAGAAGTTAAGAAAGAAAGCCCAAGCGAAAGCAGTAAGATGAACACTGAGGCTCCGGGTGCTATGGGCATTAGGAACCAGTCAAGGAAACCCATATTTTCCACCTATTCTAGGAGAGTCATCAACTCCTTAGCTGCTTCAATTTGTCTCCCACTCTTATTCTTAACTATTTTCACCGGAGCCCTAGTCAAGACGGAGACTGCGCATGCCATAAGCCTAGAAAAAGCTAACTCATTTTCAACCTCCGCTTCCAAAATTTCGTCACGTTTTCTGGAAACATCCTTCGCTCTCCTCGAAACTATCTCTTGAGCTTCAGCTTCAACCAAAACCAATACGTCTGGCTTTATGAATTGGAGCACGTTTTGCGGCAAGCCCGGCATGTATCCTTCACTTGTTCTAACAATCATGTGCGTGTCAACGACAATGTTACCCTCAGCCTTAGCTATTAGTTTCGATATCGCCTCCGCTGTCTCCGTTTGGACGTCATGCTGAAACTTAAGGGAAGACTTTCTTAATTCATCCCTATGCAAGCTTTCTCCACGCTTCTTCGAGACTTCCAACATTACTGTTCCAAAATTTATGACCGTGACGCTTTTGTTTGATGCTTGGGCAAGTTTTTGAAGTTCGTTACAAACCGTAGTTTTTCCGCTTCCAGGAATTCCCGTGACAACAACGACTTTACTCATGCTACTCTCCCAAGAAACGGCGGAAGGCCGGATACATTTCGGCTACACGCTCTTGTATCAGCAACTGATAATACTGGTAAAGGATGCCAACCGAAAGTAGTATACCCATGCCGCTACCGAAAACGCCGAAAAAGTCTGCGACAGCAGCAATTAAACCAACTATTGCGCCTCCCAAAATCGTAACTGCTGGAATGTAACGTTTAAGAAGCGATTCAATAGGCTTAGCTGATCTCCTATAGCCTGGGACATGCATTCCAGAGTCAACAAGTTGCTGAGCTATCGTAGACGGCCCTAATCCTCCAACCTCAAGCCACGTTAAAGAGAATATTATGCAAAAGCCAACCATTATGGCGGCAAACCCAAAAGCCCTTAAAGGATCTTCCATAACGTTTTGAATGCTCTGAGGAGCCAGCACATATTTAACTAAGCCACCGTCGGGCACTGGACTTCGGCGACCTTGCGCATCTGGTTCCCCCCAATGGTATGTGCCTAAAAGGTTAAGCCAGAAGTTTTGGTTGTTTTGGTTAAATCTGCTCCAGAAAAGCTGAGAGAAGAAGTATATGTTGGCGAATAAGGCTGAAGCGAATATAACTGGAAGGTTGGAAACGTAAAGCAGCTTAATGGGATAGCGTCCTCGGAAGCCTCTGTAGTCGGCATGGGCGATTGGAAGCTCAACTCTAACTCCTTCAGCATAAATCACAACGAAGAACACAATTAAAGTCGTAAAGAAACCAATAAGCGAGGGGTTTTGTCCTACTCTGAAAAGGACATCGTTTATTCCAGCAACTCCGCTAGCCGCCAAGGACTGAACTAACGCAACGAAAACTCCAAAGTTTCTAGGTTCGCCAGCAGCAGGCGCCAGAGAAAAACAGCTTATCATGATTTGTTGGGCTACGCCTGCTACGATGAAGAGGCTTATGCCGCTTCCTATTCCCCAACCTTTCTGCACCAACTCGTCAAGAAGCATGATTATGACGCCTGCAGCCATAAGCTGAAGAAAAACAATGATGGCGTTTCTTGCGGGCAAGCTTCCATATACCCCACCTAGAATGTAGGCTGAGGCTTGGACTCCAGTGAGAACTATGGAGAAGAATTTGCTTGCTGAAGTGAAAAGCGCCCTGTCTTCTGGGCTGGACATGTCTATGCCTATCATTCCAGAACCAGCCAGCAACTGCAAAATTAAGCCAGCAGTTACTATCGGTCCTATTCCAAGCTCCAGCAAAGTGCCCCTATGCGAGGCAAAAATTATCCTTAGGTAGCTCATCTCCCAACCGCCAGTTGATTCCGGCGGCAGAAAAAGCGGGACCTCAGCCATAATTAAGTAAAGCGTAACAGCCATGGCTGTCCAAAACAGTTTTTCATTAAAGCCCACCCTACGCTCTGGAGCTTTAACTTCTGGTAGGAACCTAGCAATCGGCTTAAACACTTGAAGGAATCGTCCAGCCATAGCCTTCTCCTGCTTTTTACATTTCTGTAACGCATTGATTACAGTTCAAAGTAATTAATCTTACCATGCCCTTTTTAACCTTGTCTAGGGATAAAATTGAAATGGATAATTAGATTTGTTGTTTGTTGTTGAACAAAGAAATTTTGGCTTTGTTAAACAAATCAGTGGCTTCAATGCAACATTACAGAAATCTTGTCAAAATAATTTAAGTTTCCTCTTCTTTTTCTGTATATGGTGGTTCTCTGGGAAGCTGGGTTTCGGTTGTAGCCAAGATTAGTTGGATTAATGTTTTTTCGTCGATTTCTGCTCGTGTTCGCCAATCTAAATATAATTGTCCGTTTTTGTCTTCGGCAATGTATCCTGCTTTTATATAGCGGTCTAGGTTAATGTCTGCTCTCCAGCCAGGCAGTTTTTCGCTTAAGAGTTCTTGTATTTCTTCTCTCGGCGCTTTTCCCTTTTTAGCTATGATAGCGGATATTGCGATGGCGAGTCCTGCAATGTCATCTATGCGCCAGCCCATCATTTTTGTTTCTTTTGGGGTTAGGCTTCCTCTTAATGTTATGTAGAAGCGTGCTTTGTCCAATTGTTCCAAGCTGGGGTTTTCTGCTGTTTTCTCTTCTTCAAAGACCGTTTTCACTTGTAAATCAAGTTTTTCAATGTAATTGTCCAGTAGGTTTAACACTTTTATGTAGTCGTTTCCAAGTCTTTTCCGGAGTTCCCAGCCTTTCACGCCTGGTTTCTGGTGTCTCTTGTAGAAGAGTAGGTGTGCGGCTCTTTTTATCTTTGTTGCGTAGTAGGCTTTTCTTTTCATTCTTGTTCGCCTTTTCTCCATTTTGTCCATTCTTCTTGGCTTATGGAGACTGGTATGGAAACGACTCTTCTTTTGCCCGTTAGGGGCTTTGGTTTTTCGTAAGGTTTAACGTAAACTTCCTCTTCGAGTGGATGCACTTCTAGCGTGGCGTATCCATATGTGATTAGAAAGCTTGTTAGGTAGGCTCGGTTGACAGTTTCTTCATACGTGTCTGCGCCGACAAAGTCCCAGTATTTTATTTTGCCTTCTCCGCTAACTCGCTGTTTTAACTCGTTCCACAAAGCTTCTAGTTCTTCTGAAAAGGCTTTTTCTGCAAGCACTTTTTGACGTTTCATTTCTTCGCGGGAGACTGTGCCGGCTTCTCTCATTAGGTAGGAGGTTTTTTGCCAGCGTTCGTTTAGCGGTGGCAGGCTTTGCCAATAGGCAATAGCTTCAGTGAGGCTGTGAGGGGAAATTTGTTCTAGCTGAATTATTGGGTGCCAAGATTTCAGGAAGATTGTGGCAAGTCGCTCCTTGCCAAGTTTTCTTATTTTTTCTTCTAGAAGAAATGGGTCTGTATAGAGGGATGTGGAACGGTGTTTCACCCATTCGCTTTGCAGCTTAATCACAGATGCGAGGTTATGGATGGCTTCTGCATCTAGGCAAAGTTCTTCTGGGCGTTCCCACTCCGGAAAATATTCACGGATGATTGCGATTATGTCTTTAACATCTACCAGAAATGGGTCTAACCTTCTTTCTTCAACGGATTGGCATAAATCAATTATGCGTTGAAGGTGTTCTAAGCCCAGTTTTTTCCTTTGCCTCTTAGACAACTAGACAACCTCTCGAATTATGGATGAGCCTTCCACGTTTTGAACCGTAATTATGTGAACGTCTTTGCCCGCAAAGGTGACTTGGCTGGGTGTTATGGCTAAATATTGGACATTCAATCCTTGCACGGAAGACGTTAGTAGGTGGGCTATTACCTCACGGTTTCTTGGGTCCATGTGGATGTCGTATTCGTCTACTGCACGGAAGGGCGAGCGGACATGTTGTTGAAGTGCAAGGAGAAAGCTCATTGTCGCTGTGCTTCTTTCTCCGCCGCTTTGCGTGTAGGCGTCGAGGGGCACGGGTTTTGCTCCTTTAAAGCCTACAAGTATTTCTAAGCCCGCTGCTTCAATGTCGTGTTCGTTTATTAGTTTTACTTCTCCAACAGCCTGCGCTTGCGAAAGAATGTTTTGGTACTGCAGGTTAACGTGGTCGAGGAGGTTTTGGATTACTTTATGCCATGCTTCCATTCTTGTCTTTACTTCTTCCAAAGCTTTTTCACGGTTTTCCGCAACTAATCTTGCCTTTTCCTTTAATTCTAAATATAGCTTAGAATAAGACTCGTACATGCGTTCGATGTCTTCTGAAACGTCGGCTAAGGCGGCAAGGTGCCCATCAGTGAGGCGGATTTCGTCAAGAATTTCGGCAACACTTTTCATGGGAACTATTTGTGGACCAATTTGCAATGCCTTTTCTGTTGCTTCTTGAAGGTCTGCTGAGGCAGTTTTTAGTTCTTTGTCCAATTTTTCTAGGCTTTTTGTTAGGTTTTCTTTTCTGTATTGTAGCAGTGCGAGGTTGATTTTTTGGTCAAGTATGTTGTTGGTGAGATTTTCCATTTCCTTGTTTAGGTTTTCCATTTTTAATTGGGATGTTGAGATTTGCTGTGTTATTTTTGCGAGTTGGGTTTGAGCTGTTTCTAGGGTTGTTTTGAACTGTTGGTTTTGTAGGTTGAAGTGTTGAGTCCAAGAGTCTTCCAAGTTGTCGTAGGTTTTCTTGAGTTGGGTTAGTTGCATTGTTAAGGCAGTTGGCTTCTCCGTCTGGGTTAGCAATGTTTCGAGCTGGGCTATCTGTTTTAAACATTCTCTTATCTTTTCTAGACTGCTTTCAGCCAGCAGCTCTGTTTCTTTGAGGTTTTGGTTCGCTAAAGAAAAATGTAGTTCGTTCCTTGCTTTTTCTCTTTCCAGCATCAATCTTTCTTCAAGAACTTTTTCCCACTCAGCCTTGAATTGGCTAAGTTTCTGTTGGAAATCGTTTAATTGCCTCACCGCCTTTTCTGTTTCGTTTTCTATTTGTTGAAGCTGGCTTTGTTCAACTTTTACTTGGCTTTTCAACTCGTCAACGGTTTTTTCTTTTTTAGCTACTTCTGCCCAAGCCAATTCTCTCTCTAAGAATCGTCTTTTCATGATTAGTTGCTTTTTCTGCTGGTAACGGTCGTATTGTTCTCGCCAATAGTTAAGCGTCTGTTCAGCGGATTCTAAAAGCTTGCTGACCGATTCTTCTTCGCTTAGTATGCGGCTTAACTTCTTCTGCGCTTCCAAAACGTTTCTGCGGTAAGGCTCTAAGCCAACCGCTGCTTCTACGGTTTTAAGTTTGTCTTGGGGAGAAAGAACTGTGAATTGTTCTGT
>JAWCNH010000020.1:0-12892 GCA_038848765.1 Bathyarchaeia archaeon | reverse complement strand
AAAACAAGCAATAGACGGTAAGGCTGAGCTTTGCGAATACGAGAAAAGATGGAAGAAAGAAGTTTGGAGCAACTTCCAAGTAGGATTAAGCGTCCAGAAAGAGTGGCTTAAATTTTCTGACGAGCAATGGGACAAGGAACTCTCCATTTTAGAAACTTTGCCCATCCAAGAAATCCTTGGATTGTTCCGATGTGAATTAGCAACCCGAAAACTCATGCGGTTAATGACGAATCACCCACAGATTATGAAAAGCTACTCCTTTTCTATAGTGTTGAGAACAAAAATGAGGCAAGCCGTTAAAGTGTTGGAAACTTGAATATGGCTTCTAGATTGATTTCAAACGCTGCCGTTGGGTTTTCTAGCTCAAAGTTGTTTAAAACTTCCGGATGAATTTCTCCTACAAAGCCAACCCTTTTATTTCCAAAGTATAGCGCCGCAATCCTTCCCCGCAGGAAACTTGGATGAGTAGCCGCCTTAATCGCCCAATTTTTTAGTCCCAAGTTCGAAAGCAAGGCTTCAAGGAAAGATTTCATTTCGGTAAAATTGGCATTAGCATGGGAAGACACGGCGGCTACATGAAGGCAACGTTTACATCTAGCTTCTGCTTTCAAATCAATCTGCAGCACATCAGAAGCCTCAAAAATTCTTTGAGGAAACTTTTCATGTTTGTTGTCAGCCAAATTGTTCATAAGTCCCGGCAGTAATTCTTGCCTAAGAATTGAATATTCAAGCGATACTGGATTCGCAAGTCTAATGACTTTGGCTGGTTTTTGTCTCATTTTCGTATAGTGAATTGTTTCATTCGTGAGGACGAGGTTCATGACTTCAATAAAGCCTAACCCAGCCATTATTTGTCTTACAATGTTGGCTGTTTCATTCGCCTTGTGCGGTTCGCCAGTCGTCACAGTTTGAGGTATGGTTGGTTTAATTCTGTAATAGCCATAGCCGACAGCCACTTCTTCAACCAAGTCCACTTCATGCAACATGTCTATACGATAAATGGGAATAGAAACCTCCAAGATTCCGGGACTAATTTCTCTAGCGCCTAGCCTACATTTTTTCAAACATTTTATAACTTCTGCCACAGAAAGCTTAAGCCCTAACATTTTATTTGCATAGGCAACGTGCAACTTCATTTTTGTAGGCGAAAGCTCTGGAGAAACAATTTCACGGTCCGCATACCTAACAGAAACCCTTTCAAGGGTTCCGCCCATGTCCGCGAGGGCGGCGGCTAAAACATTGAGGCTTTTCTTCACAGCGTCGTAATCGGTACCAGTGACATCCAAAAAGAGGTTTCGCGTGTCACTGCTAACACGTGTTAATTCGCCGTTAATTATGGGAGGCATGGATAGGACTGCGCCGTTTTTGTCTACGAGTAAGGGATAGGTGGAAGACCAGTCTATTAAATGGCGATAGGCTATGCCCTTCTCATGTTTTTCTAAAATTTCCCTCGGAGTTAATTCTTCAGCCCAATCTAACGGAACAAATTTTACACTCTCCGGCTCAACAGCTTTATAGGTGAAGGGAGAACGAACCACATCCAAATTGTGCACGCCAATAGACGCCTTCTTACGGTTTCTGCCAACACCCCAATGTAAATCCTCTTGCATTTCCATGAGTTCCCTAACAGAATCATCGTCTAAAGTTATGTTACGAACCACCGCAGCCAAAATGTAAGGTCTTACTTTGGCTACTGAAGAATCCACATTCAAAACAACATTTCCTTTCTTGGCAACATAGTTCGGTAAGCCTGTTTCCCATTCCATAAGCCCTTTAAGCGCTCTCGCCACTCCAACATGACTCGAAAAATCCACTCTATTAGGATTGAACTCCACTTTAACATAGTCAAAGCCCAACTCTTCCAAGGACACACCAATCCATGGAAGCCATTTCGCCATCTCTTCCACAGTGAGTTGGCGACCAACAAACTTGGAAAACCTTTCTCTGTGTAAGGCTATTGCAGGCATATAGGTGTCCCCCTAATCCATCCTAAATCGTTTTTGTAAGGAAAACGAACATCCTCTATGCCAAGTTCTATAAGCGCTAAACGTTCTAAACCACCGCCCCAAGCCAAAACTGGATACTTAATGCCGAACGGAGCCAAAACTTCCGGTCTAAACATGCCCATTCCACAAAGTTCAATCCACGCCTTAATTTTAGGAATATAAACAGTTGCTTGCACTGAAGGCTCTGTGTAAGGGAAGTAGCTTGGCCAAAACTGAATGTCTTTTATGCCAAGTTTTCGATAGAATTCGCTTAATGTGCCCATCAAATCTCTTAAAGTCACGTTTTTGTCCATGACTATGCCTTCAATCTGATGGAATTCTGGAATGTGCTTGTAATCTACTCGTTCGTTTCTGTAAACACGGTCCACCGAGAAGATTTTGAGCGGTAGCTTCTTATGCTTAGAAAGATACTGTATGGTTACTGCTGTTGTGTGGGTTCTCAACAATAGCCTCTTAGCTTCTTTGTCGTTCCATTTATATTTCCATCCAGTAGAGCCCGTAATCCAGCCGTCTTCATGCGTCTTCGCCACCGCTTTCACAACGGATTTTTCTGGCAGTTTACCTTCCCTTGGGTAGGCAAGATAGAAGGTGTCCATCATTTCTCTGGCTGGATGGTCTTGAGGCTGAAATAAAGCGTCGAAGTTCCAAAAGGCTGTTTCAACTATTGGTCCACGAATTTCTGTGAAGCCCATCTCTAGAAAAATTTCTCTGGTTTTTTGGATAATTTGCTGAAGCGGATGCATTTTCCCAGGATAGGAGATTGGGCCTGGCGCTGTCACGTCGAAACGTCTCAGTTTTGTGGTTCGCCATTTACCCGTTATAATAAGTTCAGGCGTTAGTTGGCTAACTTCCTCTTCTATTTCAATTCCTTTTTTCACATGTTGCAAACCAGCATCTGTGAGCACAAGTTCTCTGAGAGTTTTTTCATGGATTTCCAAAAGTTTTCGCTTTTTTAGGACGGTGACAGCTTCTCTTAGCCTTTCATCCAAGTCTTCGACTGTTAAAGTCTTCTTTTCGCGCAGTAGGCTCAAAAGCTTTTCATCGCTTTCTATTGCTGGTTTCTTTAAAAGTTTCAGCGTCCGCCGTGTCTTTTCTAGAGTTGCCCAGCCTTTCTGTTGAAGCCATCCCAAAGCGATGGGAACATATTCCTTTTCTAAAGAAGATTTTTCTACGACTTCGTTGATTGATGCTTGACCGCCTAGGGCTGTCAAAGAATTTATTATTCGCCTTTCTGGTAAACCCTTTTCAGCATGATACCTTCCTTCCTTGTTTAACGCGGCTATCGTCCGTTTCCGTTCCACGATGTTTACAAGGTTTTTCGAAGCTAGGGTTAAAGCTGCACGCATGACGGATGCGTGAGCTAAACCGCTGGCTTGCATTACATCGTCGACGGAAGCTTTCCCCCCAAGTTTCTGAAGCGCAAGCAAAGTTTTCTGTTCATACTCTCTAAGCTTAACCACAGCGTTCATCCCACGAGATTTTGCTATATTTATCATGAATGGTAATAAAACCCTTTAGAAAACCACGCAAATAGGGACGCCTACAAAACGTTAAAAAATTTTTTAATGGAAGCGTTGATGAAATTGGCGAGGCATCCCTTCACCAGTAGGCGTATAGGCAAAAATCATATTTATTGTTATCGCTCTATTCGACTCCCAATATTTCTCTTGCTTTGTCTATGTATTGCCGTCTTTTACGTTGATGCTCCTTTACAAATTCTGTTACAATTTTTATGAGGCGTTGTTTGTCTTCGCCGCACAAGATTTTGCCTCCTTTGCATTCTTCACTGTAAAGTTTCACCACATCCTCATCTCGTTCGAAAAAGTGGAACAGATACAAATCGTATATAGGGCAGACATCTGGGTTAGCGCCTAGTTTCCGCTGTTCTTGGGCTGTTGGGCGTCCGCCTGTGAAGGCATTAAGAATCTTTTTTGCTATGGTTTCAGGGTTTTCTTCAAACGTGAAATAGCTCATGGGGTCTCGTTTGCTCATTTTAGGCGAGCCGTCTAAAGCCTTAATCAGCTTGTGATAGGTTGACGAGGGCGGAATAAACTTGTATTTGGCTCTGAATTTAAAAGCGAGGTCTCGGGTTAGTCGCAAATGTGGGTCCTGGTCAATTCCAACAGGCACGATGGTTGGTTTTGGTCCGCCGAAGTCTTTAAGCTGGGGTAGAAGGATGTCACCTGCTTGGATAAGCGCTGACAAGTAAAGTCCCATGTGGCGTTCGCCGTAAATTGCCTTCATTGTGGCTAATGTTACGCTTCTTCCGAATGTTATGGCTAAGTCTTTGACTCGTGTTTCCTTTGACTGTTGGTATATGTAGCCCTTTTTTGGGTTGAATCCTAAAGCTAACAAGTCAGCCACATTGCCTATAGCGTATTTTTGGCTGCGTTCGAAGGGTATGCGGTTATCTTCGTAGGCTTCCACATCTGCTATGCAGTAAAAGGCTGTACCGCCGTGTTGTTGGAAATAGATTACTTCACGGGCGGTTTGCAACGTGCCCAGATGGAATTCTCCGGTGGGTTTTATTCCGCTCATAACGGCAAATTCTTCGTGGTTTTTCATCGCTTCAAGTATTCGTTGAAAGTCTCTGTGTCCGAAGATTACGCCTCTTCGCATGGCTGCGTTTGGGTCTGGGATTTCTGGAAGCAATGGCTTGAAGGGTTGTATTCCAAACTCCTTGTATAGCCTTTCATAGTCTTCTATTACGGTGACGCCGAAAGGGTCAAGTTTTGTTTTGCTAGAGTCTGTTGCCATTTTTTAATCCCTTCATCTTTATGAGTTGAACATGTAACAGTGGATGTATTGAAAAGCTTATTTGTGGTTCGGAAATGTTTTTCATAGTATTAACTAACAGAAAGCAGAAAATTTTGGCGAAAGTTAATGCCAGTCCAGCGCCGACACCGAAAAGTATATTCTCATTTCTTTTACTTAAAGGTTGAGGACAAAATCTAGTTGGAATGGAGATGGCGTTGTTGGAAGCGGAAAAGGTTGAAATCGGCTTGTCAAACGCCTATAGGCTGTTGCATCCGAAACTCACTGTGCTTGTAACATGCGTGGACAAGAAAGGAAAGGCTAATGTTATAACTTTGGCTTGGGCTATGCCTGTTTCCATTAGTCCGCCGTTGCTTGTTGTGAGCATTGCGCCACGTCGCTATTCGCATGAGTTGATAGAAGAAAGTAAAGAGTTTGTGGTTAACATTCCAACCATGAAAATCGTTAAGGAGACGCTGTTTTGCGGTAGAAAAAGCGGAAGAGAAATTGACAAATTCAAAGAAACAAAATTGACAGCTTCGCCTGCAAAGAAGGTCAAAGCACCCATTATCAAGGAATGCATAGCCCATTTAGAATGCAGACTATATAAGCAAGTGGAGGCTGGCGACCACACCTTGTTCATCAGCGAAATCTTAGCTGCATACGCAAACAAAAACGCTTTCACAGAAAAATATGATTTAGAAAGGGTTAAACTAATCTACCATGCTGGAGGAAACGAATTCACCACGCTAACTTCGGAAATAATTTCGCCGCCACTTTAGGCTTGGTAGGCTTCGCCTGGATTTAACGCTATAACCTTCACTTTCGGCGCTCTTTCCTTCACGTTTTTTATGAATTCCTCTGCTGTGGAAGCGAGCACCGGAAATGTTCCATAATGAATGGGAATAACAATTTTCGGTTGAATAAGTTTAACAGCTTCTGCAGCCTCTTCTGCGCCCATTGTGTAGTAGCCGCCGATAGGAAGTATGGCGATGTCTGGGTGATAAATTTCGCCGATAAGCTTCATGTCTCCGAAAACAGCTGTGTCGCCAGCATGATAAATTGTTTTTTCCTCACCTTTAATTATAAAGCCTACTGCAACGCCTTTCCCAGAAGTATGAATAGCTTGCATCATAGAAACCTTAATTCCCTTCACGTCGGCGGTTCCGCCAACGTTTATTCCCACAACCTCTTTAACACCATTCTCTCTGGCATGGGTTCCAAGCTCATAGGTGCCCACAAACGTGGCGCCAGTCCTTTTGCAAATTTGAAAGGCGTCTCCCAAATGGTCCATGTGGTCATGAGTAACGCAAACTATGTCCGCCTTTTTAATGTCTGAAGCCTTTACCGCAGCTTTCGGGTTCCCATCAAGCCACGGGTCAATCAACACGATTTTTCCATTCATTTCAATTTCGCATGCTGCATGTCCCAACCATCTTATCTTCACCATTGTGATCACCTAGCTCTAAACTTTTTAATTACATCCTCTTTAAAGAGATTGCGTGAAAAAATGTCCGTGTCAAAAGAAGTTTTCGAGAAATATCAAAAGGCTGGAAAGATTGCGGCAAACATAAGGGAAAAAGTGAAAGAAATTGTGAAGGAAGAAATGCCAATTTTAGAAGTATGCGAAGAAATAGAAAGGCGGATTCGAGAGAAAGGTGCAGAGCCAGCTTTCCCATGCAATGTTTCAGTAAACGAAATCGCAGCACATTATACTTCGCCTCCCAACGACAAACAAAGAATCGCCAAAAACTCACTGGTCAAAGTCGACATAGGCGTCCACGTTGACGGCTACATCGCAGACACAGCAACCACAGTATGCTTCAACCCAGAATACGAAAACCTCGTGCAAGCTGCTGAGGAAGCCCTAAACATGGCTGTGAAGACAATCCAGTCTGGAATGTTTACGTCAAAACTCGGCTCCATCATTCAAAAAACCATCGAAGCCTACGGCTGCAAGCCAATCTCAAACCTCACGGGACATCAGATTGGAAGATTTCTGATACACGCGGGCAAGTCCCTACCTAACGTTTCTCACATTTCAACCTCACGCATAAAAGCTGGCGAAGTCTACGCCATAGAACCCTTCGTAACCGTGGCAGAGGCTGCTGGAAGAGTTGAAAGCGGAAGAGGGGGCACAATTTTCCGTTTTGTGAAACATAAATCCCTAAAAAACTCAACCGCGAAACAACTTTTAAACTATGTTGAAAACCGTTTTCGCACCCTCCCCTTCACAGAAAGGTGGCTACAGAACGTTTTTCCGCAAAAAGACTACAAAAACGCCTTTCAAGAGTTAATCAACTCAAAGGCTATTATGGTTTATCCGCCTTTCATAGAAGCAAGCCTAAAGCCAGTGGCGCAAGCTGAACATACAGTTTTGATTGAAGAAAAAGGCTGTGTTGTTTTAACCTAGCCTTTCCTCTTTAGGCTTCTCTTTTACTTCGCGGTATATTGCCGTAATAGTCATTTTTTCGTTGCATTTTGGACAAGGCTCAACTTCTTTGAAAATGTAGTCTCCACGCTGAAACTCTCGAATATTCTTGAAGTCACATTTGTTGCATGATATTACCGTGTGTATAGGTTGCAATTCAAAACTTATCCTTAGAATTCGCCTTTTTGTTTGGTAAAGCATGTAGACGGAAAATGCAAGGCCGACGAAGCCTATTATGAGGAAGTATCCAGCTTCTAGAGGAGAAACCTCGAACATCATGACTGCTAAGTATAGTGCTATAAGTGACAAAGCGAGAGCCAAAAATATCACCACAAGAAAAAAGAATGAAACCCTTGTAGCCTCATTTCCAGCTTCTCTTTCACCCATACCAACTTCACCTACTGCCCAATCCCTATGCTGTTTCCAATACCAGCAATAATAATGGAGTCTCCCACCTTAGTCTTTTCAAGGATAAGCCGTTTAATTCGTTCAATCACCACATCCACAGCGTCAAAAATTTCTTTCCGCATAGGCGAAACAGCGTCGCCAACATCTTCCTTTATTATGATGGCATCTACGGGAATCTTATATTTAACTAAGGTTTCTTCCACTTTAAATTGGTCTACGCCTGGACCGCCGATTGCGACACCCACGCCTTCTGCAACTTCGCCTGGTTTTTCGCCTTCAAGCTTTTGCGCAGCATCAATAACAATCACGTTGGCTATTTTTCCGCCGTTTTCTTCAATAATTTGTTTAATTGCGTCTCCGGGTTTCCCAACGTTTCCGCCAGGTCCTTCAGCCTTTACCACGTATGCCGTTCTTCCCTCGATGGGAACAGTAGCCATCACCATGTCTTTGGGTATTTTCTTCTTTTCATATTTGTGCATCAGCTTCGCTGCTACAAGCGCTCCTGCTCCGTCGCCGATGGGTTGACCCATTTGGAAGGCTTTCAATGCGCTGGCGAAGGCTTCGGCTTCTCGCATTACTAGGGGCATTATCATTTGAATCTGCATTATAATGTAGAGGCTAAGAGTTTTCTTTCCCAACAAATAATAATGTCTAATCACTTTGTAAATTACGTTTAAGGCTAGGGCTGCTTCGAGGGTGTTTTCTAAATCGTTCAGTTGCACTTCGTCTGCCGCTGGCGCCATACGTTTTACATCGTCTTTGAAGCGGTTGTCTCTCACGTCTAAAATGTGTTCTAGTTTCCAAACCACGCCTGCCGGGTCCATGTCGTTCGGCGCAATGGCAATATATTCAAGAAACTGGTCAACTCTGGCTGTCGGGTCTTCTGCGGGTTTTCCAAGTTCTTTTATGGCATTTATTGCAATTCTTCTGCCCTCATCTCGTAAATATTTGAGTCGAAGTAATGAGCCTTCAACTTCTCTCAGCATGACCCACATTTGAATCCTTTGACCATAAAATATGAAAACGACGAAAACAAGCATGAAAAGCAAATTAATTATCCATGAAATCCCACCAGTGTCTGTGGGAAACAGCTGAGAGGCCAAAGTGAGCATCAACACTTTACATTCACACCTTTAAACAACTCTCAAACACTACACTTAGTTATAAATTTTAAGTATTTCAACTCCATGAAGCATCACTTCCCAAAATGGGCTGCCAGCTTTTCCGGCTTCGCGTGGCCGAAGACCACACTAACGCCGGAAACGGAGCACGGTTTAACTGCCGAGTTCGGAATGGGATCGGGTGGAACCCGTGCCCTATGGCCGGCAAACCCGAATACACACATTAAGCCTAACATTCATTAACTTTTCGCTTCAAGTTAAAAGGGAACGTTAATTATCTTGTATGGCAAATTGTGACTTATGGATTTGGCAAGTCTAATAGGCACTGTCGTAGTCGTTACTGTTTCTGGAGCCTTAGCTCCTGGACCGTTGTTTTTTGCTACTGTTTCGCATGGCGCAAAGTCTGGTGCGCGGGCGGGTTTCGGTTTCGCTTTGGGGCACATGCTCGTTGAATTGCCCCTAGTTTTCGCTTTGGCTTTCGGACTCTCAACCTTAGCCACAAACGCTCTAGTCAAAAACATTGTAGCCCTCATTGGAAGCATAGCGCTTTTTATTTTTGGCGTTTTGCAAATTCGAGAAGCATTAACCTACAAAAGCCGCAGTTTGAATAGTTCTCTGAAGAATGCGACTATAAAGAATCCTGTTTTGCTTGGCACAGTTTTCACAGGGTTAAACCCCTTCTTCATTTTCTGGTGGCTCACCATAGGCGTAAACCTTGTCATGGAAGCTTTACCCCACGCCTTCCTAATAGGCGTTTCAATCATGTATGCAGCGCATGTTTGGATGGACTATGCGTGGCTTACTGGCGTAGCTTACCTAGCCAAAATCGGAGCCGAGTTCGTTGGAACAAGAGGATACAGAGCTTTAATGGCGACCTTTGGTTTCGCCCTAATCTTTTTTGGAATAATTTTCCTAGCTTCAATCCCATAACGCATATATTTTATTTTGCAAGTTGACTATTTATAAGGGGCTGTAGTCTAGCCATGGCTCAAGCCAAACAAAAGCCACTAGAAAGGGATGACGACGGGCTCCAGAAACTGCAAACGGGTTTACGGACCACTAAACTCCAAGGGATGAAGAAATTCTGGAGCTGTTAGAGAAACCCGTAGAAAACGGACAAAGCGCCGTTTTTCGGGGAAAGGTCGTCGGTTCAACTCCGACCAGCCCCACCACTAAAAAGCCTGTTTTAGGCAAAATTTTTGCTTATTTTTTGCTTTAGACTTGCTTTAATCGAAATTAATTTTTGGCATGTATGACCGTTTTCTGGGAAGGTTTAAATTTTACAATTCCGATAATTTGAATGGCGGCGATAACCATTGTAGAAAGTCTTGAGAGAAATGATCCATCTAAAGAATTTAGAAGATAAGGATCTTTTGCAATTCTATAGCAAGTTAATGGATGAACTTCGTGAACGTAAACTCATCAGGTCAAGTAACAATCCAGTTTCAGATTATGCTGAGAAGATTGTCTGCGAAAAATTTGGCCTATCTATTCAGGGAAAATCAAGTAAGGGCTATGATGCAATAGACAAAAAAAGCGGAGTGAAATACCAGATCAAAGCTCGCAGAGTGACAAGTCATAACAGATCAAGGCAACTAGGTGTAATAAGAAATCTAGATCAGAAACTGTTTGATTATCTGATTGCAGTAATCTTCGACGAATCTTTTAAACCTATTGAAATCTGGAAAATCCCCCGACAGACAATTCCAAAATATGCTCGATATTCTCAACACCAAAACGGGTATATTCTCGTCCTAGGAGGAAAACTCCTCCAAGACGAAACAGTGACCAGACTCTTATAGTTCTTACATTGCCCCTCAAAACTTGTCATTAATTTGTAATTTACAAACAGGTTATGCTGGATATCTCTTTTCTTCAATGATATTTCCTGAGAGAGTTATCAAAATGGTGTTTCCGTTTATTGATACTACGCTATGTTTTCTTGCCATGTTGTAGAATCGCCAAAACTTTTCTGGAATTTTCAGTAATATTTTGTTCTCAGTTTTTTGTATCGGAATTTTTGCCAGAAAACAAGAGATTTCATTCCATTCTAGCATTTCGTGCCAGAAATTCCTATCGTAGGTAATTTCAAAGTTGTAAAATTTAAACACAAATTTTTATCTATCAGGACCCACTACAACATAAACAGCTTGATGGGCAAGGACGCACAAATCGGGAAAACGAAATCAAAAATAAAAAATGGGGAGAAAACGTTTATTTTTCTTTTGCAATAGCCCAGACGGATTTGATGGCTATTATGATTGCTGCTGGAGCTGCAAAAGCTATAATGTAGCTTACTATTCCCCAAGACCAGTAGGCAAGCAAGTCGTGTAGCCTAGCTAATGGTGCGAATATGTCTTTATCTACTACAAGCAAAGCTATAGCAGCGATCAAGAAGGCTGTTACTTCTTTTGCAGTTACGCTTATAAGCCCTGCTATGACGCCGAGGATTAGCATTATCAGCATAATTGTCCCGTTGGCGTCTGCCACCGCATCCGTTGGGTTTGTGAACCCATAGGGATATTTGTTGTTTGAATCCCACGCCATGTAGCCTATGGCTAATCCAGCAACTATAGATATTATGGCGAATGCCATGAAGGCATATTTGGCTATTTCTTCATATGACACCATTGTTTGCTCCCACGTAAAACATGGTATCATTGTTTATTTTTTATAAATCTTGCGTAAAAAGTGAACTCTTATAGTGCAACAAACAGTTATATAAGACTGCTGGATTCATCCTGATAAACTTTAAGTAGCTTCTTTCCAAGAGTCTGATAAGCTATAGGTGATTTCCAATGAATTTAGCAGTGGAAGCCAAAAATGTCGTAAAATTGTTTGGCAGCGTAAAAGCTTTAGACGAATTGAATTTTAATGTGAAAGAAGGTGAAATTTTTGGTTTAATTGGTCCAAATGGCGCAGGAAAAACAACAGCCCTCCGTATTGTTTCCACTTTAATTTTGCCCACTTCTGGCTCTGTGAAAGTTTTTGGCTACGACGTTGTTAGGGAAGCTTCTGAAATAAGAAAGCTCATAAGTTATCTTCCAGAAGAGGCTGGAGCCTACAAGAATCTTTCTGGCTTTGAATATTTAGAGTTCATGGCAAAGTTCAGCGCCTATGATACTAAAACGTTAAGAGACATTGTGAATGAGGCAGCTGAAATTTCTGGCTTAGGCGAAAGGCTGAAGGACCGTGTGAAAACCTATAGTAAGGGCATGAAAAGACGCCTTTTAGTGGCTAGAGCTTTGATGACAAAGCCCAAACTTGCTGTTCTCGATGAGCCTACAAGTGGATTGGATGTTTTACATGCCTTTCACGTTAGGGAAGTCATAAAGCAACATGTGAAAAAACACGGTGTCACAGTGTTGCTTTCAAGCCACAACATGCTTGAAGTGGAACACCTGTGCGAAAGGGTTGCTCTAATCAATAAAGGAAAAATTGTGGCTGAAGGCTCACCTATGGAATTGAAAGCCAAGTTTGATGCTGCCAATTTGGAAGAAGCTTTTGCCAAGGTGGTCGGTCTTGTTTAAGGATGTAGGAAGCCTAATCATAAAAGAAATCAAAGAACTTGTAAGAGACCCAAAAATACTCATCGGCATGATAATTATTCCACTAGTCATGTTTCCATTGATGGGACTCGCAATACGAACATCAATGGAATCGGCACAGCAAAGCCTCCAAAAAGTTTCTCTAGTGATAATGAATCTTGACAATGATAAAGAATCCTTTGAACTAATTGAATACTTGGCGGAAAACGGCGTCCAAATCTATGAAACGCCAACTTCAGATTGGAATCAAACCTTGCAATTCATGAGAGAGAAAAACGTAACAGACCTCCTAGTAATACCAAAGAACTTCACATCCGACATGGGCGCCAATAAAACTGCAGCCGTTATGTCTTATAGCATGTATACAGGGAAAGGCTTCTTGGAGGGAGCGAGCGCAAGCGTCATAAACAGTCTTTTGGAAAGCTATAAGAGTGAAAAAACTTTTCACACCTTTTCGCAGTCCATAGTGAATGATAACCCAGTTAATGTTGACCCACGTACGCTTTCTGGCGTCTTGATGAGCCAGTATGTTGCGATGCCTGTTACCATAATGGTGCTTCTTGTTTTTGCAATGCAAATCGCAGCCACTTCAGTTGCTTCTGAGAAAGAAGAAAAAACTTTAGA
>JAWCNH010000019.1:0-13076 GCA_038848765.1 Bathyarchaeia archaeon | reverse complement strand
CCTTCTCTTTTTTCTATCAATTTTTTGATATGCCTGGCAACTTTAGACGTATCCACAATAAGCGATTTCCTTTCCTCGTCGAAGCTTTCAGCCAATTTTTGGCGTTTAACAAGCTCTCCCAAATCAACATAAAAAGCCTTAAGCCTCTTAGCCAACAAACCAGAAACAACGGTTTTGCCAACCCCCGGCGTACCAGTAACAAGGATAACGAATCTTTTCGGCTTAGCTTTCATGCTTCAAACATCAATTAGTTTACTTTAATTGTGAAGGAGTGCTGAAAACTAAAGTTTTTGGAGTGCTTCTTTTATGCGTTTTAGGGCTTTTTCAATGTTTTGCAGCGAGTTTGCGAAGGAAATTCTTAGGTAACCGTCGCCGTATTCTCCAAAGGCTGTGCCTGGCAAAACCGCTACGCCAGCGTTTTTCAATAAGTGGTCTGAAAGTTGGCGGCAGTTCATGCCCACCCTTTTCACATTGGGAAATACATAGAAGGTTCCTTGCGGTTTTTTGCAGCTTATCCCCTCAATCTTGTTTAAGCCGGAAACGATGGCTTCTCTTCTTCTTCGGAATTCTTCCACCATTTTACGCGGTTCATCTTGTGGACCTTTTAGGGCTTCCACGCCTGCCATTTGCGTGAAGGCACATGTGCAAGAGTTCGAATTTATCATTAACTGTGTTATTTTTTCCGCCAAGTCTTTTCGCATAACTCCGTATCCAAGTCTCCATCCAGTCATGGCATAAGTTTTTGAAAATCCGTCTAAAATGATTGTTTTTTCTTTCATGTTGGGAAACGTGGCGATGCTTTCATGTTTTCCTTCATAGATTATGCGGCTGTAAATTTCGTCTGAAAGAACAAGCAAGTCGTCTCTGTTGGCTATGGAATCAGCTATTAGCTTTAGATTTTCTCTTGTTAATACGCCTCCAGTGGGATTTTCCGGCGAATTGAGTATTATCATCTTCGTTTTGCTGGACAACTTCTTCTTGAAGTCTTCGCCATCAAGCCTAAAATCGTTCTCTTCTTTCAAAGGCATGGGCACGGGTTTGGCGCCGACAAACTTGATTATAGACTCATAAATTGGAAAGCCTGGGTTTGGATACATAACCTCGTCTCCGGGCTCCACACATGCGAGTACACTGAAAAACATGATGGGTTTTGCGCCTGGAGTAACAACAACTTCTTCTGGCTTTGCGTCTAAGCCTCTGCTTTTGGAAATGTGTTCAGCGATGGCTTCTCGCAACTCTGGAATGCCCGCAGCTGGAACGTAATGCGTATAACCTTTATTCATGGCTTCTATGGCAGCCTTCTTAATGTTTTGCGGCGTGTCAAAGTCTGGTTCGCCAATTTCCAGGTGGATGATTTCTTTTCCTTCTTTTTCTAGGGCTTTTGCTTTGGCTAAAACTTCGAACGCTGTTTCAGTGCCAAGCATTTCCATTCTTTTGGCAAATATGGATTTCAAACAATTCACCCGTTGAAAGAGTAAAAGGAAAAGCTAGAAGGGTTATTTAATCTTTTTTAAACCCGCAATGCTAAGCATGCGGCTTTTTGACTTTTAAGACTTCCATGTTCACTAGGTTTGGCGGCGTTTTTCCTTCAAAAAAGGCGATTAAGTTTTGTGCAACCATCTCCGCCATTCTAGACCTTGTTTCGTAGCTCGCGCTTGAAATGTGAGGCGCCAACACCACATTTTCCAACTTTAATAAGGGGCTATCCATGGGAAGGGGTTCTTGTTCAAAAACGTCAAGTCCCGCGCCTGCTATTGTTCCTTCTTTCAAAGCTTTGTAGAGCGCCTTTTCGTCTACTACTGGGCCTCGTGAATTGTTTATTAGGTATGCGGTTTTCTTCATGAGTTTAAGCCTTCGTTCATCTATTAAATGGTAGGTTTCCTTCATTAAGGGCACATGTATGCTGACAAAATCAGATTTCTGCAGTAAAGTGTCCAAATCCACATATTCAATACCCAGCTGGGTTTCCAAATCTTGTCTTCTTACTACGTCGTAATAGAGAATTTCCATGCCGAAACCTTTTGCTCTTCTCGCCACGGCTTCGCCGATTCTTCCAATGCCCACAATTCCTAATGTGGCGCCGTAAATGTCTCTTCCCAAAAGCATGCTTGGATGCCATCCAACTTTCCATTGTCCACTGCGAACATACTTGTCTGCTTCTACAACTCTTCTTGCAACAGCCATCAAAAGAGCCCAAGCGAAATCCGCCGTTGTCTCTGTCAAAACGCCAGGCGTGTTGGTCACATATATGCCTCTCTTTGTCGCCTCTTTTACGTCTATGTTGTCAAATCCAACCGCAAGTTGAGCCACAATTTTCAGTTTCGGCGCTGCATCGAAAACTTCTGCGTCAATAGGGTCTGAGAGGAGGGAAACAAGGGCGTCAATGTCCCTAACTTTTTGGATAATAGTCTTCTTCGGTGGCGGCGCATATTCTGTCCAAACTTCTGTTTCGAAATGTTTTTTGATGAGGTTTAACCCTCTTTCTGGAATTTCCCGTGTAACATACACTTTAGGTTTAGGCATGCACAGTTCGCCCTCATAGAGTTTCCAGATTTACCCTTACCCCTTTATTAATCTATCATTAACTAATGAAGGTTAAAAAAGGAAGAGCGCCCTAAAGAAGCTCTGGGCGTTGAGGGGAAATGGTGAAAATCAAAAACAAGAAGGAACTCCTAAACAATGCTGCATCACCTATTGATAGAAAAGCCAGAAAACTGGCGCTTCAAGCCTTGGAAGATGCGTTAAAGGCTGCCGATCCCAAGCATGTTGTAAAGTCAATGGTGAAACTTGAGAATTTCAAACTTAAAATCCAAGACAAATCCTTCAATCTAGAAAAATTCAAAAACATTTACGTGCTCGGCGGTGGAAAAGCTGGAGGCTTTATGGCTGAGGCTTTGGAAGAAATTTTAGGAAAACGCATAACAAATGGAGCGCTCAACATTCCCTACAACAGTGGCGAATACAAGACAACACGTATCAAACTGCAACGGGCAAGTCATCCAGTTCCAGACGAAGCCGGAGTTAAAGCAACAAAAAACATGCTGGAATTGGCGGCTAAAGCCAAAAAAGAGGACATGGTTATTTGCCTAATCTCCGGCGGAGGCTCCAGCCTCATGCCGCTGCCCCGAGACGGCGTTTCTCTTCAAGACAAGAGGGAAGTGACAGAGCTTCTTTTAAAATCTGGAGCTACTATAAACGAAATTAACACTGTTCGAAAGCATATTTCAGCCGTTAAAGGCGGATGGCTAGCAAAAGAAGCTTACCCAGCCACAGTAGTAAATTTGATTCTTTCTGACGTTATAGGCGACCCATTAGATTTTATTGCTTCTGGGCCAACTGTGCCCGATTCCACAACGTTTCAAGACGCCATCCAAATTTTGGAAAAGTATGGCTTATGGGACAAAACTCCAGTTTCCGTTCGGCAAGTTTTGCTTGATGGCGTGAGAGGATTAATTCCCGAGACGCCTAAAGCGAAGGATAAAGCCTTCAAGAAAGTATACAACTTTGTTTTAGGAAACAACCGCTTGGCAAGCGCAACAGCCCAAAACACACTCAAAAACTTGGGACTTCGCACTCTTCTTTTAACTTCACGCTTAGAAGGCGAAGCGAGACATGTGGGAACAATGCTCTCTTCCATAGCCCACGAAATTGCGGTTTCCGGAAACCCTATTCCAAAGCCAGCGGGCATAATTGCTGGCGGAGAAACTACAGTGACGGTAGTTGGCAACGGCGTAGGAGGGAGAAACCAAGAAATAGCCTTAAGCGCAGCCCTAAAAATCTGCGGAATGAAAGGCGTAGTTGTAGCGTCGCTTAGCACTGACGGAATCGACGGCCCCACAGACGCTGCTGGTGCCATAGCGGATGGACAAACGCTAAATCGTGCGCAGAAAATGGGGCTGCAACCGACGGAATTTTTGAAAAACAATGATTCTTACACTTTCTTTTCGAAGCTCAACGACCTTATCTTCACTGGGTTGACTGGGACAAACGTCAACGACATTTCCATACTTGTCGTAATATGAAAACTGTAATGGAGCATAACAAAATTTATATCTCACATCAAAGTCTCTTTTGAGCAACAGCCTCCTTTTATCGGGATAGGCTGATTCCGCGAATAAAGGACGACCAAACGGATGCAGAAACAAGCTCAACAAAACCTAAACCATAATTTTCTAGTCTTTAAATCAACATTTCCAAACGACTGCATGTTCGCGGAAAAATGCGTAAGTGGGAGGAAAAATTGAAAATAAATGAATTGAAGAATGGAATGAAAAGGGTGGACGTAACAGCCAAAGTAGTCGAAAAAACGCCTCCCAGAGAGGTTCTTTCAAGGTTCAAAGACACAACCTACAAAGTTGCAACAGCCACAATCACAGACGGCTCTGGCACAATAAAACTAACCCTCTGGAACGACCAAATCGACCAAGTTAAAGTAGAAGACACGGTAGTAATCGAAAACGGCTACGTCACATCCTTTAAAGGCGAAATGCAGCTAAACGTTGGAAAATACGGAAAACTAACCGTGAAATAGGATTTTCAAATGAAACGAAGCGAGGTGAAAAATTGAGACCGGAAAGAAGAGGAAGAAGAGGTTTCAGCCGTGGCGGGGGCTTCCCTCCAAAACCAGTTGAAATGGGCAAAGAATACGAAGTCGACATTCAAGAAACAAGCAGAAGAGGCGAAGGCATAGCAAGAATAAAAGGCTTAGTCTGTTTCGTGCCAAACACAAAACCAGGCGACCACGTGAAAATCAGAATAACAAGAATAAGCCGCCGCTTCGCTGAAGCTGAAGTCGTAGGCAAAGAAGAAAAAGCAGAAACAACAGAAGAGGAAATGGAAAGCGAAACCGAAGAATAACGCAACTCCAACAAACACTTCCAAAAATTCTAGAAAAAGCCATAATAAGATAGCTTTTATTCTCTTCCGCCCATTTCAGAAAGCAAGTTACCGTTCCATCTGGAAGGGAAAAACTTTTCACCTATTCCACACCATTAATAAAGTTAAGTGATTTAAAAATGAGAAGAGAAGACTTTCTCTACGAACACGTAAACCACATGAAACTAAAACCAACAATGACAATTAACCAGCTCATACAAGAATTCAGCAAGTCGGGCTGTTTCGGAGCTGGCAGAGTGGCGACTGCGTGCGACATTTTTGAAAAAATGGTTCGCGACGAACAATGCACGGTTTTTCTAACAGTGGCTGGAGCCGTGGTTCCTGCTGGACTGCGCTCTGTGATTGCCGATGTCATTCGTAAAAGATTCGTAGATGTGGTAGTAAGCACGGGCGCTAATCTAGTTCACGATTTGATTGAAGCTTTCGGCGGGCATCATTATAAAGGGCATTGGCTTGTGGATGATTTCCTACTTTACAAGTATCATCTTTACCGCATTTACGACCTCTTCGTCCCAGAAGAAGACTATGTAAAAATGGATGAGCAACTTGCAAGCATATACGATGAAATCGCCAAAGAAAACAAGGGACAAGGCATAGCGTCGCATGAATTTGTATGGGAAATCGGAAAACGAATAAAAGATCCTCAATCCATAACAAGAGCAGCCTATGAAGCCAACGTGCCAATCTTCCTACCCGCAATTCGAGACTCCGAATTTGGCTTCGTATATCTTCTGCATTCCCAACGTGCCAAACAAAACGAACTTCTAAAGCTGAATGCCTTCGAAGAAGTTAGGAAACTAACCGAAATAATGAGCGACTCTGACCGCATAGGCATGGTTGTAATCGGCGGAGGTGTCCCACGCAACACTGTGCAGCATGCGGCAGCCACAACGAGAAAAGGCATGGACTACGCCATAATCATCACCATGGACAGACCAGAAACAGGTGGGCTTTCAGGCTCAACATTAGAAGAAACCGTGAGCTGGGGAAAAGTGAAGGGAAGCGCAGCGAAAGTCATGGTCATAGCCGATGCGTTGATTGTCTTTCCACTAATCGTTGCCTGCACTTTAGAACGCGTAGGCGAAAACTTTGTTAGAACTCACGTAATCGAGAAGAATAGGGGTTGAAAAATGCGAAAACCTTTGAGTCTAAAAGGGAAATACTGCGGCAACTGCCACTACCACAACTCCTACAACTACCCAGACCAAATATTTTGCATGTACCATTATGTTAGGCATGAAAACCACATTTACCCAACACTAAGCGTCTGCGAACACTGGGAACCAGACACGCAAGAATGCTACTGCGTCGAAGAAGCCCAAAAGAAACAAGAAGCTAAACGCTAACACACAAAAGAATAACACATCCAATCATTAAATGAAGTTCTCAACCAGATTTTTTTCTCCGCCTTCTCGTAACCCTTCTGGCAGAAGTTTTCTCTTCGCTTGGCGGTTCCACTTTGGCTTCTACAGTTTTTGGCTGAACAGTTGCTTCTAATTGCGGATTTCTCGTTTGCTTTTCCGTAGGTATTGCGGTAGCTATTGAAACCATTTGGGCGCTTTTATGCCTCTGCATGAGGCCGGCGCCTATAAAGCAGATTCCAACAACCACGGAAAACACCGCCACAACAGGGTTCGCAACTTGAGGGACGTAAACAAAGTAGAGGGCTACGATGAACCACACGGCTGCAACGACGTAGAACGCAAAGTCTGTCCTCATTTTTCCGCCTCTTCTCTAATATTCTGTATAAAACACTTAAATAATTTTCCTAAACCGCTTTTCTTCCATAGGTGTTAAAATTGGCTTAGTTTGCTTTGTTTTCTTTTTGAATAGAAGTTTTTCATTCTTTGAATAACCTTTCCCACCCGTTGTTTCGAAAATTCATGTTTTTCGCATAGGAACTCGTAAAGCTTGTCTTCTTGTAGGGTTCCATACTGAATCGCATAGTTGTCGGTGACTTTTGGTTGCAAAAAGATTTTCCTAATCTCGTCGCGGTTGGATGGGAGCTTTGAAACTATTTTTTCTGGCATGTTTTCTAGTTTGCCATGTTCCTTTACAAGCCTTAATGCTGTTTTTGGTCCGATTCCCTTGATGCCTTCATTGAAGTCTGTTCCTATGAGGATGGCTAAGTCGACAAGCTGTTCTCGGCTTATTTGATGATGCGAAAGAAACTCTTGCAACACGATAAGCTCTGGCTTTAACGGTCTTGCCACTCCTTTTGATGGTAAAAATTCTTTTCCAGTAATTGTTAAATAACGCAACAGTCTTGGCGCGCCAAACAAAAGGGTATCATAATCCTTGCTGCTTGCAGCCCAAACGTCGCCTTTGATTGCCATGTGAGCAATTTGGGCTTCTGCTTCGCTTGGCGCTTGAACAAAGGGGATGCCTAACAATCCCAAAAGTGTTTTTGCGTCTTGAATTAACGGTTCTGTTAATCGGCTTGTCATAACCGCCTTAGAAAACGCTGTCGTATAGTCTTTAGCTTCTAAAGCCTTCTGCCATTCCAAAAAGGCTTTTTCCCTAAGCTTCCGCCTTTCCAAAATTTCCCGCGCCTTAAGCTCTGGAGGTTTTCCATCAAAAACAAACACTAAATCCACATCATAGTCAAGCATCAAACGTGTGGAACGAAACATTAAGCCAACTAAATGCGAAGTAATATTCCCCTTAGAATCCTTCAGCAACGTTCCGTTTGGCAAACGCACAACAGCCAAAAACTGATAAAGAAAATTGTTCGCATCTACGGCGAAACTTTTACCCCGTAAATCTTCAAGCCCTAGAACATGCCTCACAACTAGGGGAGTAAGATTAACACCCAACCTCGGCAAGCCACACCTGCAGAAACACATAACAAAAACATAACCTTTTTTCTAGTTAAAGTTAATAGGAAAGCATGCGAAAAACCTTTCAACAGAAGCCCGGTGGTGTAGTGGACAAGCATAGCGGGCTTTGGACCCGCTGACGAGAGTTCGAATCTCTCCCGGGCTACCAAACGCTGGAGAACCTAATCGCACATCCAAGAAAGACAAAGAGAACACCTGAAGTACATATAGTTTCAAGGGTAATTGCTTGTGGCACCAAAGTGAGAAAAACAAGTCTAAAATGAAAGGAATAATCTTTTAGAGAGCAAGGCGATGCTCTGTCAAACTTCATTAAAACCCATTTCTGAATTGCGCCTGTGTTCCTTAAGGTATGAACATGGTTGGCAGGCTTAAGGGAATACGTTGAAGAATAGCGTTAGGAAGAAATTCATGAAGGATGCTAAAGCCGTTACTATCCCCGCCTTTTTCCAGTCAAACTCATACAAGAACCGTATGGCAATGCAACTAAGAATTGCCGTCCAAACGTATATGACAATGCTTAGATAGTTAATGGCGTAGGATGCTGGGTGCGTGCTCCACTTCTCCCATACCAGTTGATTTACCCTTGTTTGATTAACGTCTTGTAAACTCATGTTTGTATATACGGGCTGAAGGGTCATGGTTAAGGGCACGCTTAAGCCGTAATAAATTATGGCGACAGAAAAAGTGTAGCCTAGGGCGATGAACAACTCTTTCCAAGAAATTTTCCCCAAGCGAAAAACCATCAATATCATGATGAAGACGGCAGCATGGATACCCCATTTAAGAATGAAAACAAACAATGCGTCGATGATAAAATTTGTAATTAGAACTCCTGCCATTTCGGTTTGAATTAAGCTAACATCTAACCCATTTTTTTGATAAAACACCTTGGAAAAACTGATATACGCTCTGCCAACAAAGCAAATTGAAACCAACAGCATAATCAATAATGGTCCTTTTATGTTTGGCTTTTTCACGATGTTTTTGAAAGCTTCTATTGGCGAATAGAGAACTTTGAATATGCCGTACGCAAACATTTCTGCGGGTTTTTCTTCGCTTTCCATGCGTTTCCCTTCTTGTGGGATAGTATGCTTCCTTCAAGCATTTAATGTTTGGCGCTAGGTGGCGTTTAGTCCCTCTTTGAGTCTTCTGTAGGTGCCGTAGTCTACGTATTCTATGAATTCGTTTTGGGCTTGGTATTGTATGTTGAATCGTTGTCTATTTCGCTTTTCCATTATTTGGTTTGTTGTGATGAAACTGTAGGCGTCGCTGCCTGCGCCAGAGCCATAGCTGACTAGGAGTATTCTTTCGTTTGGCTTAGCCTTGTCTAGCACGGCGGCAAGCCCTATTGGAGACGAGCCAGAATAGGTGTTTCCAAACTTTGCCACTTGTAGTCCAGGCAGGTATTGTTCTTCTTTGAAGCCGAGTTCTATGGCTACTTTTGTTGGGAAGTTGATGTTGGGTTGATGGGAAACGAAATAGTTTATGTCGCTGGGCTGAAGCCTTAATTGTTCCATAAGCTTTCTTGCAGCTTTTGAAACGTGTTTGAAATAGGCTGGGTCTCCTGTGAATCTGCCTCCATGCCTCGGGTAGGCTTCTTGGTCTCTTCTCCAAAAGTCCGGCGTGTCTGAAGTGCAGGAATACCAGCCCTCTATTTCTGCAATCACGTCTCGCATGCCGAAAATGAAGGCGCATCCGCCGAAGCCGACGAAAAAGTCTAGTTCGCCGCCTGGCTCGTCTCTTGGGGCTGCTTGAGAATTGTCGGCGCCTATAACCATGGCGTAGTTTACATTCGCCCTTGGATAATAAACAAGCGAGGCTGCGTCTTTGAACATGCTTGTGGCTGCTTTACAGGCGAATTCTGTGTCAACGGCGTCTACGCATTGCACACCATCGGATTTATCTTCTCCGCCCAGTTTCAAAACTTGTGCAACTTTTGAAGCGATGGGTTTCACTGCGTAGGGGTTGGATTCCGAGCCTACGTAAACTTTGCCGATTAAAGAATGGTCTATGGCTGAGTGAATTAGAGCCAGTTTTCCAGCTTCAACAGCCGCTGTGATGGCGTCTTCGTCAATGAAGGGAACAGAACGCTCGGTCATTTCTTCTTTTATGCGGAATTTTGAGGAATACACTCCATAACCGACGATTCCCGGCGTGTCGTATTCTTTGTTTGGCTTGGCAATTTCGTATTCTTGATGTGGATAGTATTCGTCGGCGAATGTGAAAGCCAAAGAGATTGTGGGAATTATTTCGCTTCGTTCCACAGCGTATCTTCTTCTGAATCTTGGAACAACCTCTTTCCCTTCTAGGCTTGTTAGTTCAATTTGCCCATCCTTTATGAGTTTGTCCGTAAGTCTCCCTGGAACTCTGACTTTGCCGTTGTGGAAGGAGATTATGCCGTAAATGTATGGTCCAAGTTTGGTGAACTTGTTTGTGGGTTCCTTTATTAGGGTGCAGACTTCAAGTTTTCCTTTCTCGTAGAAGAAGTCTATGTCTTTCATCATGCCTAGGCTTTTTCTGCCGCAGCTTCCGCAGTAATCTTTGATTTGGAAGTATTCCTTTCCGCAGAGGGTGCAGCGACTGCCACGCAACCTATCGCCGATGTAGGAAACTCTTCTTTCGATTGGTTCACTACTCATTTTTCTCTACCCCTAAAATGTATGTGTAGGCTTTTGTTCCGAAGCCTTCCAGTTCTAAAATACAGCCATATTTGAGAGGCTTGTCCGTTTTGGCTTGTCTGGCGCTTGCGTCTCCATTTAATTGTTTGACGACTTCGAAGATTTGCGCTCCGCCAGTTGCGCCTAGGGGGTTTCCGTCTGCTTTGAGTCCGCCGTTTAGGTTTACGAAAAGTTGTCGTCCGTCAATGTTGTAGTATCCTTCGTTTTTTGTGCAGCTCTCATGTATGTATTGCCATGCTTTTCCTCTTGGGCAGAAGCCTAAGTCTTCTAGCGAAACCATTTCGAGGAAGGTGGATTGGTCGTATAATTCTGCTATCTGTATGTCTTTTGTTTGTATGTTTGCCATTTTTAGGGCGTTTTGCATGGCTATGCTGCTCGCCACGAAGCTTGTTCTCTCTTCTCTCGAAGGAAAGGTTATGTAGTCTGTTGCTGAGGAAGAACCTAAAATGTAGATGGGCTTGTCAGTGTATTCCTTGGCGGTTTCTTCGCTTGCCAAGACAAGGGCTGAAGCGCCGTCTGAGATTGGGGCAAAATCATACAGTCCCAAAGGTTTGCATGCTTTGCTTCTTTCCTTTAGCACTCTTTCGATGGTGATTTCTCTGTGGAACTGGGCGTACTCGTTTTTCATTGCATTCTGATGGTTTTTTACAGCTATCTGTGCCAAGGCGATGTTGAATGTTTCCAAATCCTTGCCCGTAATTCCGTGTTTTTTCACGTATTCTCTTAGCATAAGCTCATGGTTTGCTTCCGGCGTGCAGCCTGCGTAGTAGCTCCATGGGTCTTCTAGAAGCATGAGGTCGTCTCGAATTTTGTCCCATCTGTCAGTCATTTTTTCCATTCCGCCCACCAAGACCATGTTGTATCTGCCTGACTGGATGGCGCTGCAGGCGTGCATGAGGGCGGAGCTGAAGGACCTTGTTATTTCCATGTGGATATGTAGTTCGGATAGTTCTGAAAGGAAGCCTTCTTCTAAGCCGATTTTGTTTGTGATTGGGAGAAAATAGTCTGAGAAGAAGCCTGCTTCCAAGTCTTTTCTTTCTATGCCTGCATCGTCGGAAGCTTTTAGCCATGCTTCTTCAACTAGGTTTTCTGGCGATTTCTCATAGTGTTCGCCAAATTTTGTTCTTCCAACACCTATAATGGCTGGGCGGTGATTCATAGGGTTCTCCCGCAAACTTTTATGGTCTCCTAATCCAGATTATTAAGTGTTTGCTATGTATAGGTGATGTTTCACCATGAATGAAACTTTTAGACTCACCGTAAAGGTGAAAGAAATCCGTGGAAAATGTCCCGTCTTTAAACTAGGCGACAAGATTGTAGTGGAAGAGCCAGAAATCCTTGTCAAAGAAACGGATGCCCTATGTGTTCATGCGTTAGGAAGCATGTTGTCAATGATTGTTCCACTAAGCCGCGGAATAAGTTTCAAAACGTTAGGCTTGGCAAAGGAAGACGAAAACATCGGTTATGTTCAATGTCTCGACCCAAGCTTTCCTTACACTGCTGGTGGCACCGTGATTTTCGAAATTAAGCGGGAAAAGAAGTAGAGCTATTGATAAGGCTTTTATGCATTAGCCATAAAATATGGTAGGCATAATGGTGAAGAACAAAATGGTGTCATTTGAGTTTGAACGTTTTGTTTTGGCTGTGTTGGCTAGAGGCGGGCTTAGAATACCTGATTTTCTGGTGCTCCTAGCTGGCATTGTTCAATTTTTCATTAGTCTTTTTGTTTTGACTTTTGTTGTTTATTTGGCTGGCTTAATTGTTGTGGGCGGCAGAAGGGCACGTTTTTCTGACGCTTTCTTAATCACTATTCTTGGAACATTTTTCAGCTCTGCCATTCTTCTGTTTTTCCCCTATTGGTTTAGCTTGCTTATCTCGCTTATTATTTGGTTGGCTTTGATTAAGACTTTTTATGAGACTGGCTGGCTTGGCGCTATTGCAACAGCAATAATGGTTGTTATTGTGGAACTAGTGATTTTCGTTTTGGTCTATCTTTTCTTTAAGATTGCGATTGAATTGTTTTCTTTGCTTTGGTTCTGAAAGTTTAACGCTGGTGGTTTTTGTTGGATGAGAAAAGGAAAACGGTGCTGTTAGGCGTTTTACTTCTCATCTTTCTTGTTTCAGCCTATGTTGAAAATTTAGCCTTTTTCAATTATTTGCAGCATGTGTTTAGGGTTCCGCCCTTAGCCCTTCTGCTAGTGTTTGTCCATAACGTTTTAGTCGTTTCGCTCATTCTGCTTGCCATGGCGTTTTATGTGCAACTTGTCCTAACATTTTTTCCAAAGCGAAAGTATGAATATGTCGTTTTGGAGCATCCGACAATATTCGCCCTCGTCTACACAATCCTAATTCTAGTAATCAGCATTTTTAGGGCAAGCACACTTGTGTTTGGCTCTGTTCTGGTCAACGCCTTAGGCTGGATAATACTGTTAAGCATTCCGAATGGGCTGATTGAGGGCTATGGAATATTCCTCACCATACAGAAAACCTTGAAAAGAACCATGACCATGCGAGACCTACTTTTAATCTACCTACTATTCTTCGTAGCTGCAACCCTAGAAGTTTGGTTCACAGAAGCCCTGCTACAAATCTACCACAAATGAATAATCACTACATCGTGTGCTGCCTAACTCGGCTTCAAAAATGGTTTGATTAAGAAACA
>JAWCNH010000018.1:0-13762 GCA_038848765.1 Bathyarchaeia archaeon | reverse complement strand
TGATTCGCCGAGAAAGGGATGCACCACCTACATAGCCGCATTACTAGTCCAAAAACTGCAAAACCATGACGCCTCATTCATAGATTATCCAAATCTAATACGTTTAAACCCAAACATACCATGGAAAACAAGAGGAAACGGCGCAATCAGTCTCCGAATAAAACACAACAAAAAAGAAACAGACAACATAAAAGAGACAGTAATAGCCACGGTAGAAGAAAACTCCGACTTCACTTACGCCGGCACAGAACCAGGCATAGTATTCTTCTACAGAGAAAAAATCCCAAAAGAACTAGCCCAATTCTCCAAAAAAGCCATACAAGGCATAGTGAAAATGAAAGAAGCCGAAAAACTAATCAAAAAATTCAAAGCAGAAGCCATAGGCTACAAAACTGCACGGGGAATAATAGGAGCACTGGCAGCAATAGGCGAAACACTAAGAAAAGACCATACATACGAACTCATAGCCTACAGAAAACCAGAAAACAGAGGAAAACCAAGACAAATCGACCCAACCTCAGTTTACGAAATGAACCAAAAAACCACACCCTTAACCTTCAACAACATAGACCCAGAAACAAAACGCATACTCATAACGCCAAGAGGACCAGACCCAATCCTCTATGGCATAAGAGGAGAAACACCAGAAATAGTAAAGAAAGCCCATGAACTCATCCGCCCACTGGAACCAATAGAAAGATGGGTAATCTTCCGCACCAACCACGGAACAGACGCCCACCTACACAGAGCCAGAAACATCAGCGAAATCCAGCCCTACCATCCCATAATAGTGAAAGGAACAGTAGCCCAAAACCCGTACACAATCCCCAGAAGACACGTAATTTTTCCCATAAAAGACAAAACCAGCCAAATTTACTGCGCAGCATACGAACCCACTGGAACCCTAAGAAAAATCGCAGCAAAACTACAAACTGGCGACATAATCGAAGCCTACGGAGGAGTTCGACCCTCCTCACATAAACACGGAATCACCATAAACCTAGAAAAATTACAAGTCATAAAACTCGCACCTAAAATTACATGCAGAAATCCTCCATGCCCAAAATGTGGCAAAACACTAAAATCTATGGGGAAAAACAAGGGATTCCGCTGCGAGAAATGCGGCTTCCGCTCCGCAAAACTAAACAAAACATGCTTCCAAGTAGAACGCGAACTCAAAAAAGGATTATATATTGTTTCCACGCGGTCAATGAGACATTTGACCAAGCCGTTTTCACGCTATGGAATGGAAAAAACGAAAGAAACATTTGGCGAGAAAATAATGGAAAAGTGGCATTTTCCCTAACCCTTTCCTAAAAATATTCTAAACCTCTTCATTCTTTTTCTGGATTTACCTTAAACATTTCGCAGAGCATGTTGTAAAGCTCTTCTCCGCCTTCCACCTTTGTAAACATGTCTCTTTCTGCTTTAAGCACCTTACCAATGGTTTCGTAAGCCTTCCTCCATTCTAGCTCACGCCACATCAACGTGTAATTCTTAAGTTCAATCCACGCTCTAAACAAAAGCACGGCAAACATAGCAACCGTAACAAGCAAGTTTAGCAAATATATTTCTAACAAATCCATACCCGCCACTTCCAAACATGCATGTTGAATGTTTAATTCGTCTAAAAAATGCTATAAGCGTTCTCCCTTAAAAAATATAAAGGGTTGACAAAATGAGTGAGATAGCTGCCCCAATAGTGTTCGAACTAGCCCTCGGAGGATTCGGCGGTTTCCTAATAGGATACGCATTCAAAAAAACCACAAAAACACTAAGTGGACTCCTCAGCTTCTTAATCATAGCGCTCTTAGCCTTAGCCTTCAGCGGCATACTCATACTGAACCCTGGCAAAATAGTTGACTGGACAGTCGAGTTCTTCAGTTTCGCAGGTGACGCCACAAAATCTGTGGCGCCTGTGCTCGCAAACCTGCCACTAGTAGGAAGCTTCATAGTGGGACTTATCTTGGGACTAAAACTAGCGTAGAACTGCAAAAGCTTCCTTACAAATCAGAAAAAGAAGGGAGATTAAGTGTCTATCCTTGATAATTCAAGAGTTGCTGAGATCTCTTCATCGTCAAGGTTAATGAAATAGTATTCTCCAAGTTGCGGTGGTTTATAGTCCTCATGTTTTATGCCGAAGGTTATGATGGCTAATGTTCCATCGCCGCTGATCGCTATTTCTCCCACAAGTGTGTCGCCCAATAATAATATATCTGGATGTTTTGGATCGTCTGATGCGTTACAGAAATATGTGGGCGGATCGTTGAGGTTTGGAGCCTTTTTTAGAAAGTCTCCTTCAACACACTCTAACACACCCAAATCTTCTGGGTCAAAGTGTATGGATGCTTCCCAGTGATGGAGACCGACAACATTGTAGATGTTTAGTGCATAACTGACTGTTCCTATGTATTGTGGCGACTGTTGCTTTAGGGAGGTTTCTTGGGCTTGAGGGAGTAACATTTGGTAGGCTTTGACGGCGACGGGGAGTCCAACGCAAAGCAAGAGTAGAAGCAAAAATGCGCCTTTTCTTGTGCTTAATATGGAGTTTTTCATGTCTCCATATAATGCACTCATTTTTTCACCCCACAAATTTTTTATGGGATAGGTTTCGCTGAGGTGGTAGCCTCCGTCTTTAACGATGACCCCGCGGTCGCATAGTTCTTTGAGTCTTAGGCTGAGGGTTTTGCGGGGTAATCGTGTTTGGGTTAGGAGTTGGGTGAATGTTTTAGGGTTTTTGTGTAGGGCGTTTATGATGAGGTTGAAGTCTGTTTCTTTTCGTGTTTCAAGGTTGATTGTTGCGCCGCAGTTGGGGCATCTTACTTGAGGCATTACCGTTCCTCAAGTTATACGGCGTTTACCGATATTTATAAACTTAAGTGTAAAAGAAACTTGCATGTTTTTCATGTTTCTTGTAGTTTCTGCTTGTTCTGGTTTTGGGTTGATGGTAACAGTTTAAATCTTTCCTTGTTTAATTGTGCTGTTAGGTTTGATGCGTATGAACCGTTTTCCAGAAAGCGAGTATCATGTTCCCTTCTTTGATGAGGTTGGATATGTTAGAAAATTGTGTCCAGTTTGCGGAGAATATTTTTGGACACTAAACCCAGACCAGGAGACTTGTGGAGAAGCAACTTCTAAGGGTTGCGTTTACAACACATTTATTGGTAATCCGCCCACGAGGAAGGCTTATTCATTGAGGGAGATGCGTGAGGCTTTCCTTTCCTTTTTTGAGAAACGCGGTCACAAACGTATTGAGCCTTATCCAGTTGTGGCTAGGTGGAGGGACGACTTGTATTTTACACATGCGAGTATTATTGATTTTCAACCTTATGTCACGAATGGGATTATTCCGCCGCCTGCTAATCCGTTGGTTATTAGTCAACCGTGTATTCGATTCGTGGATGTCGACAATGTGGGGCCCACGTTTGGTCGCCATTTGACGATTTTTGAGATGGGAGGGCACCATGCGTTTAACTATCCTGATAAAGAGGTTTATTGGAAAGATGAAACTGTTCGTTTTCACCATGAATTCGTAACAAAAGAGTTGGGAATAAGGTCTGAGGAAGTTGTTTACAAAGAGGATGTGTGGAGTGGGGGAGGAAATGCTGGTCCAGACTTGGAAACGGTTGTTCGTGGGTTAGAGTTAGCCACGTTGGTTTTCATGAAGTTTAAGGTTGTAAACGGCGAATTCATCGAGTTGCCTATTCGCACTGTTGACACGGGATATGGGATTGAACGTTACACGTGGCTTTCCCAAGGGACACCCAGCGGTTTCCAAGCGGTTTATGGCTCTATTCTCGACAAAGTTTTAGACATAGCGGGTGTAGAGCGGGTTGATGAGAGTTTATTGGGGAAAGTTGCAATGTTTTCTGGGCTTATGAGCATTGAGAGGGCTGCCGACCGAAATGAAGCTAGGGAGAAGGTTGCAAGGCATGTTGGGATGTCGGTTGATGAGCTTAGTCGGATGTTGTTTCCGTTGGAAAGTGCTTTTGCGGCTGTTGACCATACGAAATGCCTGGTTTTCATGTTGGCAGAAGGTGTTGTGCCTTCGAATGTTCGTGAAGGCTATTTGACTAGGTTAATGATTCGTCGCACCTATAGGTTGCTGAAAACGCTTGGGATAGAGGATAAGCTGTTTGACATTGTTGACATGCAAATCGGCTTCTGGTCACATGACTTTCCCCATCTGAAGGAAATGCGTGACGAAATTTTAGAAATGCTTTCGGTAGAACAAGACAAGTTTAAGCAAACGCTCTCTAAGGGCGTTTCTCTCGTTAAAAGAATTGCCCAAGAGTTGAAGAGAAAGGGCGTCAAAGAGATTCCGACTGAAACTTTGATTGAACTTTACGATTCCCATGGCTTGCCACCAGAAATAGTGCAAGAAGTGGCTGAAAGCGAAGATTGTAAAGTGAACATGCCGGGAAACTTCTATAGGCTTGTGGCTGAACGCCACTTGGAAGAGCCCGAAAAAAGGGAAGATGAAAAAACGAAAATGTTTGAGGAAAAGGTTTCTGATTTACCAGAAACTCGCATGCTATATTATGAGGAGCCCTATGCTAAAGAGTTTGAGGCGAAAGTTTTGAGGGTTTTGGATGGCGAATACGTGGTTTTGGATAGAACACTGTTTTATCCAGAGGGCGGTGGACAACCCGCTGATAAGGGGCATTTACGTTTCAGAAACGGTGAATGTGAAGTCGTGGATGTTCAGAAGATTGGCAAGGTTATTCTTCATAAAGTTAAGGGCGATGTTCCAGATGAAGGTGATGTTGTTGAGGGAGTGATTGATTGGGAGTTTCGTTACGGTTTGATGAAAAATCACACGGCAACCCACATCGTTAATGGCGCCGCAAGAAGAGTGCTTGGACAACATGTTTGGCAGTCTGGAACCCAAAAAGGCGTAGAACAATCGAGACTGGATATTTCCCATTATAGGCGCATAACTTTGGAAGAAATGCAGAAAATTGAGAATTTGGCTAACATGGTGATTTTGCAAAACATTCCAGTGGAAACAACGTGGATGCCACGAGAAGAAGCTGAAAGAAAATATGGATTTAGGCTTTATCAAGGAGGCGCAATTCCAGGGAAAGAGATTCGCATTGTGAAGACTAAAAATTGGGAAGTTGAAGCTTGCGCTGGAACCCATGTAAAAAACACGGGAGAAATTGGCTTCGTAAAAATCCTTCGCACTGAACGTGTCCAAGATGGAGTTGAAAGGCTTGTTTACAGTGTTGGATTGCCAGCCTTAAAAGCCATACAGGAAGAGGAAAAACTCCTCTGGAAACTTTCAGAGACTTTAAATGCGCCAATCGAGAAACTTTGGGAAACCGCCGAACGATTAGTAAGGGACTATAAAGAAGCGAGACAAAGAGAAAAGAAACTTACAAAGGAAATAGCTCAACGAGAAAAAGAAGGCTTAATGGAAACCGAAAACATTGGAGAAATAAAACTCCTAACCCGCCAATTCAAAGAGCTTGACGTAGACCGCATGATTAAAACAGCAAACGAAATCGTTAAGGACGAACCAAAGGCTGTTATCATCTTCAGTGGGAAAAATGAAAAAACTGCGAGAATCGTGGTTATGGCTGGAAAAGAAGCAACAAATAAAGGCGTGGACGCAAGCAAAATCGCAAGAGAAGCGGCAGCAGTCTTAGGCGGAGGTGGAAGCGGCAAACCAAACTTCGCGCAAGGCGGCGGAATAAATGTGGAAAAACTTGACGAGGCGCTGAGAAAGGCTAAGGAAACACTGCGGAAACAACTATCTCCATGATTTGGCGCTGTTAACTAAAATTCTATCGAAGATTTTTCCATAAAAGGTAAATAAGAAGCGTTTCTTCTTTTGGTATGGATGAAAATGAGAAAGGCTGTGTTGCTCTTGAGCGTCTTTCTGTTTTTGCTTTTCCCTTTAGTTAAAGCTTTTCCGCTTGATATGTCGCTTAGTTCTTGGGTTAAGGGCACGTTTCCAGCAGACCATTACGTTAACATGGTTCAAATTTCAACTCCTTATGGAAACGGCGTCTCTGTAAACACTTGCGGTTATCCAGGAGCCTTTGAAATTTACTATGATTTTTTCGCCTATTACAACGAAATATTTGTTGTTCCGCCCTCTGGAACGGTTGAAGTGAAAGGCTACTTCTGTTATAACGATACGACGCCTCATCTTGACAGAAAATTTTTGGCTCTCTATTTGTTGCGTCCAGATTTGTCAGGCTATTTAGTCAACGCCACGCGTATTTTGGATTATGCCAATGGCGACAAGCCTGGCGTTTGGTATTATAGGACAAAGGTGATTTCTGGCTTAACCCCTGGAGAGGAATATTTCATAGCCTTTGGGAGAAGCGACTTATGCGACATGGATAGAAGACTGGAAGCTTCTTGGGCGTTTGTTGACGCAAAAGTTCGCACCCGTGTTATTAAGGTTCCAAGCCAATATTCAACTATTAAATTGGCGATTGCCGAAGCCTTTCCAGGCGACGTTATTGAAGTGTCTTCGGGCATTTATTATGAGCATTTTGTCATCGATAAGGACAGTTTGAAAATCTTTGGAGAAAACTGTAGCGCAACAATTATTGACGCAAAAAAGGAAGGCACGTCACTTAACGCCGTAGTCTCTATTGTTGGGAGAAACGTGGTGCTAAGCGGTTTCACGATTAGAAATTGTCCTAATGGTGACGGTGTAACAGTTTACGGCGAAAACGCAACGATAATCGGAAATAACATATTGAACAATAGTGTTGGGATTAGATTGCATGCAAACAGCAGCAGAATCGCCCGAAACAATGTTTACCGAAATGTTCATGGTGTCTGGATGGAAAACAATGTTGGAAGCACTATGTTCTATTACAACAGCTTTTTCAATAACACGTTAAATGTTTATCATCAATCGCCTTGCCAAGGCATAAACGCTTGGGACAATGGCGTCGTAGGCAATTTTTGGAGCGACTACACTGGCTCGGATGCGGATGGAGACGGCTTAGGCGATACACCGCACGTAATAAATGCAAACAATGTTGACCATTATCCGTTGATGAATCCTTACATGCAGGGCGACGTGAACTATGATGGTAAAGTCGACATGAAAGACATAGCTTACGTAGCAAAAAGGTTCGGCTGCACACCTGCAGAGCCCTTATGGAGTTTCCATGCGGACATAAACGAGGATGGAAAAGTAGACATGAAAGACATAAGCGTCACAGCACGAAAATTCGGAAAAACATGGACGCCTCTATGAAGCGTTTTATTTGAGAATCATGCCCGTAAACTTTTCTGGGTTGAATTCTTCCAAGTCTTCATATTTTTGTCCAGTTCCAATGAACACTATGGGTTTTTTTGTTACGTAAGTGACGCTTAGGGCTGAGCCTCCTTTAACGTCTGCGTCTACTTTTGTTAGGATTGTTCCGTCTATGCCTACGCTTTTGTGGAATTCTTCGGCTTGCATGACTGCGTCGTTTCCAGTGAGTGCATCCACGGTTAAAAGCGTCAAGTCTGGGTTTATAACCCGTTTTATTTTCGCCAGTTCATTCATTAGGTTGCGGTCTGTTTGTATTCTTCCCGCCGTGTCAATAAGGACAACGTTGATTCCATGAGCCTTTGCATGTTTTATGGCGTCGAAGGCGACGGCTGCTGGGTCTGCTCCATAAGTGTGCCTCACCATTTTTATGCCTAAACGTTTTGCGTGTTCTTCAAGCTGTTCAATTGAACCAGCACGGTAGGTGTCGCTGCAAGCCAAGACAACGGAATAGCCTTTTCTCATTAAGAGTTTTGCGATTTTCGCGATGCTTGTTGTTTTGCCAGTTCCATTAATGCCCACAAAGACTATGACGAAGGGTTCGCCCTTTTGTTTTTTCATTTTAACCATGTTTAACAAGTCTAGTTTTTCGTTTATGGATAGGATTTCCAGCATGATTTCTCGTAGATTCTTTTTCACGATTTCTTTTCTGTCTTCGAGCCTTTTTATTTGCTGTCCTTCTAGGCGTTTTCCCATTTCTTCGCAGATGAGTTCAGCCACGGGAAAGGCTACATCATTTTCTACGAGGCTTAGTTTGAATTCGGATAAGATTGGCTGGAGTTGTTCAGCCTTTAACTCTGTTGTTGTGATTTTGTTAACGAGGCTGTTGAGTCCCGCTTTCAGCTTTTCGAACATCAGTTCTGCTCTCCTTCTGGCTAAGCCTCCTAGTGACTTCTTGAAGTATGGCTCTGTCTTCACGGATTTTCTCAATAACCTGCGCAAGTTGTTGCTGCAAAGAGGCATGGTTTTTTTCCAGTTCTGCAATTCTGTTTTTAACCAGTTCTTTGGCTTCCTTTAGGGTTTTTTCAACCGCTACTTCTGCGCCTATGCCTACGATTACAGTGTCTGCGCTTCCAAGTTTTGCTTTTATGTAGGAGCCTCCGCCGATTGGAACGAAAAGCGGGGCGTCTTCCTTTTCTTTTTCTATTCCTTCCAATGTCATGTTTGCGTAGGTTAGTTCGGTTAAAGCGGCGTTTACTAGGTTTATTCTTGATTGAAGAGTGTCTGCCGTGCCTTCTAGGATGCGGAGTTCCACGGCGAGTCTGCGGAATGTTTCTTCATCATTGGACATTTTCTTTTTCTCCCATGGCTAGCTTCTTGATAATTAGGTCTTCCGCCTCTTCTGGCTTTATTTCCTCTACTTTTGCAATTTTTATGTGAAAGCGTTTAGCTCGGTGTTTGCTTCCCAGCTCCATGTAAACTTTTTCCACGGCTTCTTCAGGCTTTAAAGCTCTAACTTCCTTTGTGAAAGGCGTTTGGAAATTTGGCTTTTTAATTTCGCCAGAAACTCGGAACACTTTAACTTCGCTCATTTGCTATCCACCATGTCAAAGATATGTTCAATAATAAACATTTCAGGTCCAGTTGTTAAGAAACCCGCAATTACGCTTCGACTATTGCCTATAAGCCCTGTGGAAACGTATGGAACTCCACAGTTCACGGTTCCCACGTCTAAGGGAACCTTCAAAACCTCAGTTAACAACTTCTGCTCCTCCTCTTTAATTAACGGATGAGCTAAAACTCCCTTGTTTGTGGCAAAAGCCAGAGACCCAACGTAGGGTAGGCCGGCAATTTCTCCGGAAACAACTTCCACTCCTAAAGCGTCAGATATTTCTTTCAAGTCTTCCTTCTTCAGTCTTGGATCGGCTACTGCGCCGTAGTCGTTGGCTAAAACCATGTTTCCATAAGCCGTTCTTTTAGTTTCCATAACTGCAACGTTAATGTCTAAAGCCGTTTTTATGGCTTTTATTTCATCATCCCTAACATAATGGGGTAAAACTATGCCGTTAGAGTTTGCGCATGCTAAGGCGCCTATAAGAATGGAGTCGCCGATGGTTGTCCTTATTAGCTTAACTCCCATCTGTTCTTCCAGTCTATGTGATTTAGCCTCTGGCGCTTGTGGAGGAACAATCAACATTTTTTCCGTAGCCAACGAATACACTCCTATCCAAGGACTTCCAAAAATGCTTGAAAGGAAGAGCGGCAAACTAATCTCCTTCAGCCAAATAAACTGTGACAACTCCCTCTTTGTCTTTTACCGCTCTAACTCTAATCTTTCTAGGTGGCTTCTCGATTCCTCTTCTCCAGATTTTTTCATTCACTTCATTGCTGATAATAAGCTCCCCAGCCTCTTCCTCTTCTTCCTCGGTTTTTCTCGCTCTCGAGCCCACTTTCATGTGTTTTTCTATGAAGCTTCTTAGGATTCTTACGGCTCTTGGCGCCCGTTTTTTAGGCGGCATAATCCAGGCCTTTTGCAATGGCACGGTGTAAATTCGTTCTTCCACAATTTCCTCTTCTAAAGCCTCTTTTTCTTCCATTTTCTCTTTTTCGGCTTTTCCAACAATTGTTTCCTTTTCTTCCTCCAAGGTTTCCTCTGCCTTTTCGATCTCTTCTTCAGTTTCTTCCATTAAAGGTTCTTCGGCTTTTTCTGTTTCTTCGATTTCTTTCTTCTGCTCTTCCGCCGTTTCCATTTTTGGAGTTTCTTCCTCTTCTTCTTGTTGGCTTTGCTTTTCTTCCGGCTTCTCTTCCATTTTCTTTTCTCCCTTACATTCTTAGTTTAAAGCGGCGCCAAGGCTTTCTTTTCGGGTTGAATCTTACGGTTCCACGTGTTCTTGCGATAACCCATGCTGGAACCGCCTTTTTGGTTTTTCCTGCGCTTGCGAGTCTGCGTTTCTTTGCTGTAGGTTTGTTTCTTGCCATGTTTAGACTCTCCTAATTTTGGTTTCTCGGCGTTGCGCTTGGAGTCTCATCAAAATTTCTTTTAGTTGTTCATCCGTTATTGGAATGTTTATTCTTCCGGTTTGGGCAAGCTGTATTAGTTGGAGTTCCAGCTGTGTTGCAAATTCGGGTTTTACCATTTTTATATTCGTTAAGCGTTGTCTTGCTTCTGGAGTTAGGATTCGGCGGAGAACCACTTGTTTTTGCATTTCAATTTGTTGTTCTTGGGCGAGTCTCTGCTGTAACTCAAGCAGTCGTCTTCTGCGCAATGCTTCTATTTCTGCTTCTTCCTCTTCGTCGCTCATAGGCTATTCGCCCCCATTTCAATTCGAAGTTTCCTTTTTCATCTCCGCCAACAGTTCGGTTGCTAAAGTGTCAAGTAAACGTCTTCCCTCTCTGCTTACAATCCTTCCCTTACCCTTCACCGTTTCTACAAGTCCAGCGTCTTCCAATTGTTGAAGAGCTTTTCTTATGCTTGAGCCCCCGCCTTTCCTTGTGTGTTCCGGTTTGACTCCTCTGTCTTTTCTGCCACCGTATTCTGAGCGTAAATGTTCGATTCCGATCGGTCCTTTCATGTATGTTTTGCGCAGCAAAGAAGCGCATCGAATATACCACCAGTCGGCGTTTTGCGGTGGCCTCTCAGCATGGGCACCTGTTTTTGCGAAGGCTGCCCATGGTGGAGGTTTAACCTCGTCTACGTTATCCTTTAGGTGTTGGGCTAGTTTTTTGATGAATACAGATGCGGGAACATCGTAGGGGGTTGGCAAGGTTTTTCTCCTAGGTGAATGTTTCCTTCACTAATTCATTAAGCTTCTTATAAAGGCTTTCACTTTTTGGGTTTTCGTTTTCTATAAAGCATGAATGTGTGTCCACGCACTTCAATAAGTGTGGCGCTGGTTTCATGGGCAATTTTTGAAGCCAAAGTTTTCGTTTCCTCCTCATGCAAAGCTGTCTTCAAAATCTTCACTTTAACGATTTCCTTTTGATTTAACTGCCTATCGATCTCACTTGTAACCTGCGAGGTTATCCCGCCCTTTCCAATCCATATCGTCGGCTTTTCCGAGCTTAACTCATGCTTTATTCTTCTCTTCATTTTCGCCGTAATCAACTTTCCTTTTTCTCCTTAAAGGTAAACGCATATGTCTGCCACATTCCAAACATGTAATAACCACGTGGGGCGTGCCTTGTGGCTGAATGCGAACACGACAATTCACGCCTGGATAAATAAACCTTTTACAATGCCTACAAACCTGACGCCTATACTCTCTAGGAATTCTAACCCTAGTAGCCATGGCGATTTTTCGGGCAATATGCACGTATCTCTGCGCTAACTCTGGGTTTTCACGAATGGTTTTCTGTGCTAACCTAAAGAGAATATGTATCCGTTCTAAGGCAACTTGTTTAGTGGTATAATCCAATCGCAGAGCTCCTTACACACTTTCATCGCAGCAATTAAATAGTCTTTTCCTCTACTCAAAAAGGATAAAAGTTGTTCACGCTCATTCTAGCCGAATCAGCGTTAGAGACGATTCCTCAAGAAATATGCGTGCATTCTGCAGTCAAACGTTACGCCAAAAAACGTCGAAAAAATCCCAACTTTCTTCTTTTAGACCGTTCCTACCATCATGCAGCCATGAAAAAACTTGAACATAATGAAAAGCGCGGTCGCCCCGACATCGTTCACTTTGCTTTGCTTGAAGCCTTAGGCTCACCGCTAAATAGAGAAGGGCTTCTCAAAGTTTTCGTGCACACCATTAATGACAATGTCATCGCAGTAAATTCTGCAACTCGTCTGCCACGAAACTATGATAGATTCGTAAGCCTCATGGAGCAGTTATTCCAGTTTGGGCGGGTTCCACCGCAATCTGCTAAGGAAACCTTGCTTACATTAAAACATCAAACTTTACCAGAACTTATTCAAGAAGTAAACCCATCCTACGTACTAGCTCTAACCAGAATTGGCGAACCAAAAACCCTTGAAGAAACCATTTCAAACATTTTAAACAAGAAAAGAGTTGCAGTGTTAATCGGCGGGTTTCCAGCGGGGCATTTCTCAGAAAAAACCATGATCCTTGCAGATGAAACGGTTTGCATAGACCCTGAAATGTTGGAAACATGGACAGTAACGTCCAGAGTCATATACGAGTATGAACGGCAAATAAACCTAACAAAAAAGCGCCTCAAACATTAGCCTTTCACATTCGCCGAAGCAAGTCAAGGATGCCCTTCCCATGAATCCAAACATCCTTAACCAACCGCTTCAAAGGAGTTCGTCTTCCCTTCTTTTCTGTCCACCTAACAGGAAACTCGCACACTTTGAAACCGTTTCTACACGCCAAAACAATAGCCTCTGTATCCCAGAACCAATCACTGTTGCGACATTCCTTCAGCATGAATTCGACCATCTTTTTAGAAAAAGCCTTGAAACCACATTGATGGTCACGAATCCAGTCACGAAACAAAAGACGAATCATGCAATTATAAATTAGGCTGGAAAATCTACGCAAGGGCGGTCTGTGGCAAACAGCGCCCGCTACATATCGTGAACCAGTTGCCAAATCACAACCATTCTTAATCGACTTGATAAGCCTAGGGTAAAACTGCATGTCTGTAGCCAAGTCGCAATCAACATAAACATAAATGTCGCCGTTAACTCTGCTCCAAGCATTCATTAAGGCTTTTCCTCTTCCAAGCTTCTTGTCTGCGTGAATATGCAAAACACGCTTGTCTTCTGCCGCCAGTTTTCTGGCTATTTCTGCAGAGCCATCCTTTGAGCCGTCTTCCGCAATCACAACAACAAAATCCTTTGCCAATTTTGCAGTTTCGTTTTTCAATGTTTTCACTGCTTTTTCCAAAAATTCCGCGTCATTATGGCAAGGTAAGGTAGCTACCAACCTAACCAATATCGACACTCACAGTTTCTAAATAGGTTAAAAAAGTATTTTAGTTTCGAACCTCATAATCTTCTTGGCTATTAGTTGTTTGGACGAATGGAAGTTAGACATGCTGAGGAGAGAGGGATTTCTGAAGGAGAACATATAATTCTCAAACATTCCAACTTCCATTCTTTGTCCCCGCTCGGCTCGCATCCCTCTCTATGCATGGCGGTTTCAACTAGAAACATTTTATAGAAGATTATGCTTAAAAAGGTTTCTTTTTCTTTTTTAAAAAAGTATTTTTTAGGAAAAGTGAAATATGTTAGAATCTATGCCAGAATCGGAAACCGACCCCAAAAACCGCCGTTTTAAGCTATACTCCACGGATTTCTTTGAGTCGCCTCAACTTCTCCTCGGAATTGTAAGTCCAATCTCCATTTTTAAAGAACTCATAAGAAATGGTTTGACGCTTGTATGAACGAATGTCAAGGGTTACATAGAAGAAGTTTTGAAGAATTTCCTTCTGCGTCAACTTGTTTAAACACTGAATCAAACTTGAAAATTCTTTCTTTGGAATATACGTGTTAACAAGCAGTGAGTTGCGTCCAATGATTTTGGCGTAACTTAACACGAAAGGTTTTCCTTGCAGGCAATTAGTGAACTT